>JAYZYW010000071.1:0-15794 GCA_036139835.1 Bacteroidota bacterium | reverse complement strand
TTTGGCTTGTAACTCTGATAGGTCAAAGTTTGAAATCAACCCATTTCTAGCATCTTCTGGTGTTCTAGATGAGCGTATTAATTTTATTACTGCATCTAAATTATCTAAGGCAATAATTAACCCTTCAAGAATATGTGCTCGTTTCTCAGCTTGAGTTAATTCAAATTTAGTTTTTCTAATTAAGACCTCATGTCGATGAGCAACAAATAATTGTATAAGTTGTTTCAAGTTCAAAAGCTGAGGCCGATCTTGAACTAGAGCAATATTATTAACTGAAAATGAGGACTGTAGAGCAGTGTATTTAAATAATTTATTTAGAACAATATTAGGAATGGCATCTTGCTTCAAATCATAAACAATTCGCATTCCATTCCTGTCAGATTCATCTCGAATGTCAGCTATACCGTCAAGCCTTTTAGAATTGATTAAATCTGCTGTTTGTTTAATCATAGTTGACTTATTTATCATATAAGGAATTTCTTCAACAATAATTTGGTCTCTTGTATTTGTTTCTTCAAACCTTACCTTACCTCGAATCACAACTCTTCCTCTTCCAGTCTCAAAAGCAGATTTCACGCCATCATATCCATATATAGTACCACCAGTAGGAAAATCAGGTGCTTTTACATAATTCATTAACTCAGAAATTTCTATATTGCCTCTTTTTGCAATATATGCTATAATGCCATCTACAACCTCTGTAAGGTTGTGTGGCGGCATATTAGTTGCCATTCCCACTGCGATTCCAGTTGTTCCATTTAAAAGCAAGGCAGGCAGTCTTGCAGGAAGAACAGATGGCTCTTTAAGTGTGTCATCAAAATTTAAATTCCAATCAATAGTCTCTTTATCTATATCTAGAAGCATATCTTCTGCAGTTTTACGCATTCTTGCCTCCGTATAACGCATCGCAGCCGGATTGTCCCCATCAACAGAACCAAAATTACCCTGCCCATGTACCAACATATATCTCAAACTCCAATCTTGGGCCATACGCACCATAGCATCATATACTGATGTATCTCCATGCGGATGAAATTTACCAAGTACCTCTCCTACAATTCTAGCAGATTTCTTAAATGCTGTATTTGATTTCACACCTAATTCATGCATCCCAAACAAAACTCGTCTATGTACTGGCTTCAAACCATCTCTTACGTCTGGCAATGCTCTTGAAACAATTACTGACATTGAGTAATCAATATACTTTGATTTCATTTCCTCCTCAATATTAATAGGGATTATTCTTTCTCCTAGCGTCATATTTTTATCTGTTTTTTTGAGTTAAGTAACAAATAAAAGAAATTTTCGTATTTTATAACAATAAATTGTCTTATTTTTAAGTAGTGAGTTATAAACAATTTTTGTTTAAAAAAATGAAGTAATTCACTTGAAAATACTGCAAATATAGTGGGTATCTTGCAAAAGATTTTTTAATGATTTTAAACTATTGAATTATGAAAACAGAATTTTCAAACAGAATGAAAGATGTATTCACCTATGTAAGAGAGGAAGTTCTTAGATTAGGAGATAAAAACATTGGGATTGAACATCTATTCTTAGGAATATTAAGAGAAGGTGAGGGCTCTGCAATCAGAGTACTAAAAGGCCTTGGAATTGACACTAAAGACTTAAGAGTAATCATTGAAGCCAAAATTACAAAACGAGATAGCCAAACAATTATCGATAAAGATAGTATTGAATTTAAAAAACAAACTGAAAGAATTCTTAAAAAATCCATAATGGAACAAAAGAATTTAAACGATACGGAAATTAAAACAATCCATGTTTTACTAGCCATCATGCTAGATCCTAATAATATTGTTACTGACTCCTTTGAACATATCCATATTAATTATGAAATTATTCTTAATAAATATGAAAAAGAATCTGAAAGAGATATTTCAGCAAATCTAGATGACGATATAGATGAGCCTGAGAATGATGACGATATTTTTGGCCCTTCCCAACCTGAGAAATCAAAAACAACATCAAAGAATACAACACCAATTTTAGATAATTTTGGCCGAGATCTTACCAAGTACGCTATGGAAGAGAAATTAGACCCTATTGTTGGAAGACAAAAAGAAATTGAAAGAGTCTCACAAATTCTTAGCAGAAGGAAAAAAAACAATCCTATTTTAGTAGGAGAACCTGGAGTAGGTAAATCAGCTATTGCAGAAGGGCTAGCCTTAAGGATTGTACAAAAAAAGGTGTCTCGAGTCCTCTTTAACAAAAAAGTTGTAATGCTTGATCTTGCGGCATTAGTTGCAGGAACAAAATATAGAGGACAATTTGAAGAAAGAATGAAGGGTGTAATTAGTGAATTAGAAAAAAACCCTGACATCATCTTATTTATTGATGAAATACACACGCTAGTAGGTGCCGGAGGGGCTTCTGGTTCTTTAGATGCATCAAATATGTTTAAACCAGCCCTTGCAAGAGGTGAACTGCAATGTATTGGAGCAACTACACTAGATGAATACAGACAGCATATTGAAAAAGATGGAGCTCTAGAAAGAAGATTTCAGAAAGTTATGATTGACCCAACATCTATTAACGAAACAATTGAAATACTCAATAACATTAAAATAAAATATGAGGAACATCATAATGTAACTTATACTGATAATGCCATAAAATCATGTGTTATTCTTACTGATAGATACATGAATGACAGATTTTTGCCAGACAAAGCAATTGATGCATTAGATGAAGCAGGATCTCGGGTTCATATTACAAATATTGAAGCCCCAGAACATATTACAAAACTTGAAATAGAACTCTCAGCTATAACTGAAAAAAAGAAAGAAGCAATTAAAAAACAAAAATTTGAAGTAGCTGCTAAGCTAAGAGATGCTGAAAAGAAACTTCAAGCTCAATTAGCACATGCACAAGATATCTGGGCAAAAGAATTAAAACAAAATAAAGAGACCGTATCAGAGGAAAATGTAGCAGATGTTGTTTCAATAATGACTGGAATTCCTGTAAACAGAGTAGCTTCCCAAGAAAGAAAAAAACTGTCGTCAATGACCGAGAACATTAAAAAAAGAGTTATCGGACAAAATGAAGCAGTAGAACAAGTTGTAAAAGCCATTAGAAGAAATCGTATTGGACTTAAAGACCCGAGCAAACCAATTGGCTCATTCATCTTTTTAGGGCCTACCGGAGTAGGTAAAACCCATCTCACAAAAGCATTGTCAGAAGAAATATTTGACTCTCAAGAAGCTCTTATTAGAATTGACATGAGTGAATACATGGAAAAATTTGCAGTAAGTAGATTAGTTGGAGCTCCTCCTGGATATGTTGGCTATGAAGAAGGAGGGCAGCTTACTGAACAAGTAAGAAGAAAACCCTACTCCGTTATATTACTTGATGAAATTGAAAAAGCACATCCTGACGTGTTTAATCTATTATTACAAGCGCTAGATGATGGTCAAATGACAGACAGTTTAGGAAGAAAAGTTAGTTTTAAAAATACAGTAATCATTATGACTTCTAATATTGGCGCAAGAGAGTTAAAAGATTTTGGGCAAGGCATAGGATTCAACACTTCGTCTAAACAAACAAATAGTGCAGATAATAACAAAGGAATTATTGAAAAAGCACTTAAGAGGGCTTTTTCTCCTGAGTTCCTAAATAGAATTGATGATGTAATTATTTTCAATAGTCTAAACAAAGAGGACCTTAATCAAATTATTGATATTGAGATGAATAGCTTGCTAAAACGCATTCATACTTTAGGGTATACTGTAAAAATATCTAAAGAAGCAAAAGGTTTTATTGCCGAAAAAGGATTTGATCCTAAATTTGGAGCAAGACCACTTAAACGTGCCATTCAAAAATATTTTGAAGATCCTTTATCTGAAGAAATTATAAATGCCCAAATTAAAGAAGGCGACACCATTAAAGTAAACTTAAATAAAGAAAAAACTACTTTAAAAATGAAAATAATTAAGCCTAAAGTAAAAGCAAAAAAGAAATTAGAAGGGTAATATTTCCCCTTTTTCTTCTGTTAATTTCCTAAATAAAGACTGTATTTGCACCAATAATACTCCATTATTTGCTATCTTTCTTTTATCAATCTTATTTACTCTGGCTAACTCCCCCATAGTCCCAGTTGTAAATACCTCATCTGCATTATACAGTTGTGTTAGCGAAATATCTTGTTCAAAAATTGGAATGTTATTATTTATACAAATCTCGAAAATTAATCCTCTAGTAATTCCTGGCAAACATGCCTTAGGAAAAGGTGTAGTTACAATACCATTTTTTATCATAAAGATGTTAGTAGAATTTGTTTCAGAAACAAAGCCATCTACATCAAGCATTACAGCATCATCAACGCCAGCATGATTAGCTTCAATTTTTGCCAAAATATTATTTATTAGATTAGCATGATGTATTTTTGAGTCTAAGCATAGCGGGGAGTTTCTTCTTATATTAGAAGTAACTAAACTTAACTCTTTACCATAAAAGATTGCTGATTTCCATTCTGCTAGAACAATTAAAGTGCACCCAAATTGATTTAGTTTAGGATTCATACCTGAGGTAATCTTCTCCCCTCTTGTAAGTGTTAACCTAATATGAGTATCATCCTTCATACCATTAGCTTCAAGAGTAGAAAAAATAGCGCTTTTCACTTCCTTCAAAGAAGGAATATTTGCAAAATCCATGCTTTTTGCCGACTCCATTAATCTAGTTAAGTGCTTTTCAAAACAAAAAATTCTGCCACTATACACTCTTATTCCTTCCCACACAGCATCACCCCCTTGTACTGCACTATCAAATACAGAAATTTTGGCTTCATCTCTATGAAGTAATTTACCATTAATCCATACTTGAATATCTTTATTTCTCTCATCAAACTCTTGTATCATAATTTTATTGATTTAGTAGTTAAAAACTTATAATAAGGCCAACACTCTTTCGCCAGTCTCGCATTACTTTCTGTAAGTGTAATTTTTCGTGTAGTGTATGGAAGAAAACCTGTAGAATTGTGAATATTTTTATACCAATACTTAGCCCAAATACCATCTTCTATTCTTCCTCCTTTATTCCATTTTAGCATCTTTTCATCAAAGGGAATTTCTAATAATACACAAATCTTCTTAAGAAGTAATTTTGGATTTTGTAATAAGTATTTCGAATCTAAAACAATAGGCGTCTCATCCCTCTTGTCTAAATCTAAATACAATTCATATTGTTGCTTAATACCAATATCTTGCATACTAGGATTTGGAATTACTTTATTGTATGAATTAATAATGTCTTTAGGATTTCTAATAAAAAGAATATTAAGAACATCAGATAAAAATTTAGTATCAATTCCAATTAAAAAATGAGTCATTAATTTATGAAATAATAATTTATTGCTTTTTTGAAGAATCACTTGCTGAACCACCTTATTTCCATCATCTTCTAAAGTACTAAGGACCTCTTCTCTTCCAGGATGCTTAGCTCCACTTACTTTAAGATAATGAGCATAAAGTGGTTCATCAAAAACACAGGTATCTTCTCTTTGAGCAAATGAATACATTAATGCTGTTGAAACATTTCTGGGACAAGACCATAAACATATTATCTTATTCATACTGTAGAAAGCAAAAAAAGGAAGATTTTATTCTTCCTTTTAGATTAATAATACAATAACTACATTATTCTTTTTTTTCATCTTCCATTACCTTAAGGTAAGTATTCATTGCTGTTTCACTCATTCCTGTAAACGAAAATCCTCCATCATGGAATAAGTTTTGCATAGTTACCTTTCTTGTATAATCAGAGAACAAAGAAATACAATAATCAGCACACTCATCAGCTGATGCATTTCCTAAGGGTGATAAATCATTTGCAAACCTATAAAAACCATCAAAACCAGCAACTCCACTACCAGCCGTAGTCTGAGTTGGAGATTGAGAGATAGTATTTACTCTGACCTTTCGTCTTAATCCATAATGATACCCAAAGCTTCTAGCAATTGATTCTAAAATAGCCTTATTATCCGCCATATCATTATAAGTATGAAACACTCTTTGTGCTGCAATATAGGAGAGCCCTATAACAGAACCCCACTTATTTAAAGCATCTAATTCCCAAGCAGCCTGCATAGTTTTATGAAATGACATTGCAGAAACATCATATCCCTTCATGGTCCAATCATAGTTTTGTTCATAATAAGCCTTCCCCTTTCTCACATTGACCGACATCCCAATAGAGTGAAGCACAAAATCAATTTTACCTCCAAGTTCTTTCATTGCTCCTTCATAAAGAACTTTTAAATCTTCCATAGAAGTTGCATCAGCAGCTATAACTTTTGATCCCGTTTTTTTAGCTAACTTATTAATTGTGCCCATACGCAAAGCAATTGGAGCATTTGTTAACACGAATTTTGCTCCTTCATTATGTGCATGTTCAGCAACCTTCCAAGCGATAGATTTACTATCTAATGCTCCAAATATAATCCCTTTCTTTCCTTTTAAAATATTGTTTGCCATATTTGTATGATTTATTTACAAAGATAAAATTATTGACTTAATAATACCCGTGCATTTTCAAATGCTGCTGAAGTAACTTCTTTGCCACTTAATAATTTTGCAATTTCCTCTACCCTTCCCTCTTTATTTAAGCTTATTACATCTGATATAGTTTCATTACCAACAACTGATTTTACTACCTTAAGATGTTTGGTAGCCTTTGAGGCAATCTGAGGCAAATGTGAAATTGCTATAAGCTGAGTAGATTTACTGATTTCTTGCATCATATTACCCATTAATGAAGCTATTTCTCCACTTACCCCTATGTCAATTTCATCAAAAACTAAAGCATCTACTTCTGATGATTTTGCAGAAATGTATTTTATAGCTAACATAAGTCTTGACAACTCACCACCAGAAGCAACTTTTGACATTTCCAACAATGAACTGCCCTTATTTGCTGAAAAAAGAAAAGAAATAGAACTATTTCCAAATTTATGATAACTATTACCCACACTAAACATAACCATAAACTGTGCATAAGGCATTCCTAAATTCATTAAGTGATGCTCTATATCTTTTTTAAAAGCAGGTAAAATCTTATTACGCTCGTTATTTAAAATTACTGCTGCTTTTTTCAAAATAAAGAATTGATCCTCAATCTGATGTTTTTTCTTTTCAACCTCTATTTCAAATGATCCTGAAAGAGCAATTTTATCTTGAACTTTTTTCTTATACTCAAGCAACTCTTCCACAGAATTTTTCCTATGTTTTTGTAATAGTTTATTAATAACATCTAACCTATTATTAAAATTAAATAACTCCTCAGGATTTGATTTTAAATTATGATTTAAGGAGGCAAGATCAGAATTCACATCATTTAATTCAATAATTACACTTTCGATTCTTTTATATAGCCCAGAAAAAGTCTTAAATTCTAATAATTTTCGTCTCATATCTGATAATTGGGACAAGATGCCTTGTTCATTATTTAGATATTCCTCACTTTTAGAAATTACATGTGCGATCCCCTCAACATTCTCCAAAAGTGAAACCTGTTGTTCAATACTCTCCTTCTCTCCTATTTTTAAATTACAATTTTCTAATTCTTCAAGTTGATATTTCAAAAAATCTAATTCGGCATCTGATAAACTGCCTGATTCTTTAATTAGAATTAACTCTGCATTAAGCTGATTGTACTTTTGTAATTCTTTTTGATAAGCAAAAAGAAATTTTTCAGATTTAGCTAAGTTATCAATCAAAGCGAACTGAGCAATCTCATCTTTCAGCAAAATTGATTGATGCTGAGCATGAATTTCAATTATTTGATTACCTAATTCTGAAAGCACATTAAGTAAAACAGGTGTGTCATTTATAAAAGCACGACTTTTCCCTTCTAAATTTATTTCTCTCCTAACTACTGTTAGCTCTTGAAAATCAAGATTATTTTTCTCAAAAAAGTTAAGTTTTGATTTTTCAATACTAAAAACACCTTCAATTATAGCTTTAGAAGAAGTTTTATCTACTGAAAATCTTTCTACTCTTTTCCCCAGTAGCAATGCCAACGCATCAAGCATAATAGATTTTCCTGCACCTGTTTCTCCAGAAATAACAGTAAACCCTTTTTTAAAATCTATACTCACATCTTTTAATAAAGTATAATTTTTAATTTTAAGTTTTTTTATCATCTCCCCCCTTCTTCCTGAGAAATTGCTTGATATTTAGTAGAATGAGAAGGATCTATTTCAACCAAAGTTTTAATAATTCTAGCTTGCTCATTAGGAAAAGCTCCAGAATAAATATTAATTATCTCATCTGTCTTTGCATCAAAAAATAATTGCAAAATGAAAGCAGAAGGATTTTCCCTATAAATACTTTTCATACTTTCAAGAGCTTCTGTAATCTCAAATCTAGCATCTTCTGGCTCCTCACTTAATTTATCTAGTCCCTGTCTATGATAGCGATACAAAACTATATGAAAATCTGAATACCTTGAATCCAATAAATCATGAGCTAACCAATAACGATTTTTATCACTTTCAAACGCTTTCCATCCTGGTTCTGGAGCATTTTGAGCATTAGTTACTATCCTTTGAGCTATATTAAAATATTCGTTCCCCCCTTCTTCTGAGAAAGTTGCAAAATCCAAACCTATAATGATGTTTACGTAAAATGCTAATACTGATGTTAAATTAGATATATGTGTTGCATCAGAAAATTCTAATGATTGATATTCCAGATATTTAAATCTGAAATTATTATCTACATAATTAAATAAAGTAGATTTATATGATGTCCCAAAAATAGGTCTCGTACTCTGAATTTGAATAGAGCCTTCATATTCATCATTAGATATTTGCTTGCTAATATTAATCATGATGGTACATTCAATTCGTTCTTCATTCTCTATTTTAGTAGATGTCCATATTTTATTATTTATAAACTCATAAATTTCTGATTGCATTGTTTGGAAAACTTTTCTGTCACTAGTTTGAACCTGTGAGGAGTTAACTCTTACATTACATAAAAGCTCTTGAGCATTAGATAGACATGAAAATGCCAAAACTAAAAGTAAGAAAGGTATTTTTTTCATTAGATTAGTTCAATAATTTTTGATATAATATCTTTAGCAACTTCTGATTTATCTTTTAACTTACAATCAAAAATATTATTTTGCTTATCAATAATAGTAATTTTATTTGTATTGTGTTCAAAACCAGCCCCTTTATTATTTAATGAATTAAGCACAATCATGTCGAGTCCTTTACTTTTAAGTTTCTCTTTTGCATTTTCTAATTCATTCTCTGTTTCTAAAGCAAAACCAACTACAAACTGTTTATCGGTTTTCTTCAATGCCATTTCTGATAAAATATCAGTAGTCTTTAAAAGAGATATTGTGAGATTGGTGTCTGATTTTTTAATTTTATCTTTTGCAATAGATTTGGGAGCGTAATCAGCAACAGCTGCAGAAAATATTGACACATCTGAACTCTCAAAATTACTACTTACAATATTAAGCATTTCATTAGCAGATTCAACTTTCTGTACACTAATATTAGAGTGAGTTACATCAATATGGGAAGGACCTAAAATTAGATTAACTTTTGCCCCATTATTAGCACATTCTAAAGCTAATGCAACCCCCATTTTTCCAGATGATCGATTTCCTATAAAACGAACAGGATCGATTGCTTCATAAGTAGGCCCAGCTGTAACCAACACTTCTTTATTTGATAACGGTAATTCCTGTGATAAATCTACAATAATGTGTTCAATAATTTCTAATGGCTCAGCCATTCTTCCCTCGCCAACTAAACCACTAGCAAGTTCTCCAAACCCTGATGGAATAAGGATATTTCCAAAAGATCGCAACTTCTCAATATTATTTGAGGTAGACGGATGTTTATACATATCTAAATCCATAGCAGGTGCAAAATACACAGGACATTTTGCTGATAAATAAGTTGCTAAAAGTAAATTATCACATTCACCAGTTATCATTTTAGCCATAGTATTTGCAGTAAGAGGGGCAATAACCATAAGATCGGCCCATAAACCCAAATCAACATGATTATTCCACTCGCCAATCTCATCATCAAGCATTTTTGAAAGAACTGGATTTTCAGATAAAGTAGCAAGTGTTAAAGGAGTAACAAAATGTAAAGAAGCCTCAGTTTGAATTATCTTTACTGAAGCTCCTGCTTTTTTGAATAAACGAACAAGTTCTGCCGTTTTATAAGCTGCAATACTTGCTGTTACACCTAGTAATACTTTTTTCCCTTTAAGCATTTAGATTTCATCATCTTCTGATGTATCTTTATCTCTCATATAAAGCTCATCATTTAAAAGCTCGTGCATTGCAATAGCCCAAGGTTTTGGCAAGCCTTCATAAAACTTTGAGACTGCAATCTGTTCTTTATTCTCAAAGACTTCATCAAGTTGATCCTGTGAAATTGCAAATTCTTCTAATTTCTCCATTAACTCCTCTTTTAGTTTCTCATTTACTTGTGAAGACCTTTTTGCCATTACAGATACAGCCTTAAAAATATTATCCGTCTTATCTATAAAATTGTTCACATTTATAGTAATTGTAGATTTTGCTGCTCCAGTGTTTTTAAATCTCATCCTTAGTTTGTTTTAGTTTAGTTAAAATTGTTTGTGTTTTGTTATAAGTTGTCTCTAATTCTTGCAAATAATTGCTAGTAGGGTAATTGTCTTTAAAATGAGAATAAGCTTCCAAAGTTGCTTTGAGTCTTTTTTTTACTTTAGTGCTAATACTATTAATAGCAAGTAAATAAGTAGATTTTACAATCAAGAAATGGACTTCTTCCCTATTATTAAATAACGGGAAATCAATCAGCACATTATCCAACGCAATAATTGCTGATTTATAATTTGAAGTAGAGTAATACTGCTTAGCATTTTCAAAAGCTTTTAAGGATAATTTAGCTCTTAGTTCATCAATTAACTCATTACATTTTTCTATTCTGGCACTTGTTGGATATCTATCAATAAATGATTGAAGTTCCTTAATAGCTCTATGCGTATTTGTAGCATCTAAAGAATAGATAGGCGCCTCATTATAATAACAATACGCCACCATATAAGCACATTCCTCAGTGTGTTTACTATTAGGGAAATTAATAGTATAATTTCTAAAAAGATATGCAGCCATCACATTATCACCTGTCGAATAATTACAATACGCATAATAGAAACTTACTTCTTGTATTTTAGCGGTTCCTTTCATAACAGTAGAGAGTTCATTAAATAAAGGCATCGCTCTATTGTAATCACCATCCTCATAATATGCAACAGCTTGTTCATATTTATAATTATAATCATCACTTCTCAATACCTTCTGATATTTTCCACAGGAATTCAGAATAAAAGCAACTAATAATATTTGTAAAATGTTTTTCATCATGATTTTAATGGGCAGCAAAGATAAATGGTATACTTGGATATTCCTAAATTATTTTTATATCTAGTCAACTGAACTAATTTCAATTTATTGTTTCAATATGGAAGTGATTTTTAGATCCATTGGCTTTGTAGTAGAATAAAAGTAGTCAATTAGCTCGCCTTTTGGGCTTACTATATATTTTTGAAAGTTCCATTTTACTGAAGAATTAGATTTCCCGTTTAATTTTTTATCTGTCAACCAAGAATAAAGCATATGCCTACCATCTCCTTTTACTTCAATTTTTTCAGTCAACAAAAAACTAACCCCATAGTTTTTCGCACAAAATTTCTGAATCTCTTGTGCAGTACCAGGTTCCTGACCTCCAAATTGATTACAAGGAACACCTATAACAACTAAATCATCTTTATACTTTTGATGTAACGCTTCCAGCCCTGCATATTGTTGCGTAAAACCACACTCTGAAGCTACATTTACAAAAAGAATAAACTTCCCTTTAAATTCATTTAAATCAATAGAATTCCCCTTAATATCATTAATGATTACATCATAAATTAATTCTTTTGCATTACTACTAGTAGAAAAAAAAAATGACGTCATTATTAATAAAATTGATTTTTTCATTGATTTAACACCTTTGTAAGTTCCTTTTTTATTGTATCAGTTGCCTCAATAAGAGGAAGACGAACAACTGCCTTACAAATTCCTAGTAATTCTAAACACGCTTTTACTCCTACGGGATTTCCCTCAGCATAAAGCGGCCCATAAAAATTATACAACTTATGGTGTATTTGATTAGCAAGTTTCTTATTTCCTGATAAACCAAAGGAAACCATATCAGAAAAATCTTTAGGGTGAGACTGTCCTATTACCGATATTACTCCCTCTGCGCCCATGTGTATCATAGGTAATGTTAAACCATCATCTCCAGAAAGAACTACAAAATCAGCAGGTTTATTCTTTAATATTTTCATAATTTGATCTATATCTCCAGATGCCTCTTTTACTCCAACTATATTTTTAAAATCAGTAGCCAAACGGACTGTAGTATGAGAAAATATATTACTTGAAGTTCGTCCAGGAACATTATATAGTATAATAGGTAATGGACAGGATTCAGAAATCATTTTATAATGCTGATAAATACCTTCTTGTGAAGGTTTATTATATGCAGGAGACACTGATAAAATGGCATCAATACCTTCGAGATGTGCAGTTTTAATATCAGTAACTACTTGCATAGTATTACTGCCTCCAATTCCTAAAACAATAGGCAATCTTCCGTTATTAATTTTCTTGCAAAAATCTACTACTTCAATTTTTTCAGCTGTTGATAAAGTAGTGCTCTCACCTGTAGTCCCCATTAAAACTAAATAATCAACCCCTCCATTAATAACATGTTGCAATAAATTTTCTAGTCCTTTATAATCAACTGATTTATCATTATTAAAAGGAGTAACTAAAGCAACACCTGTGCCTTTAATTTTATCCATCTTTCTTATTAATTAAGTTAATATAATGTTTTATTTCATGCATTAACTTTTCCATGCTTTTATCATCTTTTAAAGATATCATCAAATCATATATTTCATAATTTTCTTCATAAATTCCTATCTTAAAATGTGCAATCGAACTAGCGACTAAATATTTTATTGGGATAATACTACTATCACATAAATTAATAAGGATATCGTATTCCTTTTTAATAAAATTATCAATAATATAATTTTGTGGTTTGTAGTACCAATTTAAATCCTTCTTATAAAAAAAATCATACTGTAACTTAGGAACATGGCAATACGACAATTGCTTTGAATTTACAAAACCAAGAGCCTTTACATCTTTCTTTAAATCAAAGAAATAGGCAACAAAAGGCTGTATCATTTTAATATGCCCTTCTGATGTAGCATCATATAAAATGCCTATAGATTTTGCATCGTTAATATTGCAAGCCTCTTTAGTTCGCGCATTTTTCTTGAGATCTCTTTGAAAAACCCACTTCCCAACTTTTTGTTTAAAATCTTCTATAAATTGCATTAATTCAATCTTGCTAAAAATTCTGCCTCATTTACCATTAAAATTCCTAAATCCTCTGCTTTTTGTTTTTTGCTTGGTCCCATATCCTCTCCTGCTAACACAAAAGTAGTGTTTTTTGATATCGAACCAACATTTTTCCCTCCATGATCTTCAATCATTTTTTTTAGTTCTACCCTACTATATTTTTGAAAAGTACCAGAAACAATGATTTTCATTCCCTCTAATTTGTTTGATAAAGTTGCATCTTTAATAGAAGAAGTAAATTCTAATCCACTTAATTTCAATGCACTTATCAAATCTATATTTTTTTGAATAGAAAACCAATTAACTACACTTTCTGCGATTTTATCTCCAATCTCATCAACACTAACTAAAGTTTCAAAATCTGACTCTATGATAGCATCAATAGTTTTAAAATGTTTTACTAACACTTTTGCAACGGTTTCACCAACATACCTTATTCCTAAGCCAAATAATAGTCTTTCAAAAGAAATATTTTTTGAATCCTCTATTGCTAACAAGAGATTATCTACTGACTTTTCTGCCATTCTTTCAAGTGGCAATAAATCAATTCTGTTTAAATGATATAAATCAGCAACATCTCTAATCAAGCCTTCATTTATTAAAAGCTCAATTGTTTCCACACCAAGTCCATCAATATTCATGGCTTTTCTGCTAATGAAATGCTCAAACTTTCCTATAATTTGAGGAGTACAACCCTCAGAATTTGGACAATAATGCTTAGCATCGCCATCTTTTTTAAGCAAATCTGTAGTACATGAAGGACAAAGCATAGCATATACTGTTGGCTGAGAAAATAAATCTCTATATTTTAACTCCACCCCAACTACTTTTGGAATAATTTCGCCTCCTTTTTCTACATAAACAATATCACCCTCACGAATATCTAGTTTAGTAATCTGATCGGCATTATGCAAGGAAGCTCTCCGAACAGTTGTTCCTGCTAATTGTACAGGATCTAAATTAGCAACAGGAGTAATAGCCCCCGTTCTTCCTACTTGATAAATAATCTCATTTAATCTAGTAGAAACTTGTTCAGGTTTAAATTTATACGAAATTGCCCATCTTGGTATCTTAGCCGTGAAACCCATCTCCTTTTGGAGATTAATATCATTTACTTTAATTACAATTCCATCAATTTCATATGGCAAATCATGCCTTTTTGTATCCCACTTTTTTATAAAATCTAGTACATTATTAATAGTTTTATACTTTGCAATTGCTGATGAAACCTTAAAACCCCATTTTTTTGCTTTTTTCAAATTATCATAATGCTTATTACTAGCTAAATTATCTCCTAATAAATAATAAAAATAACAATCCAAAGGACGCTTGGCAACTTCATGTGTATCTAATAATTTTAAACTTCCAGATGCTGTGTTCCTAGGGTTTGCATAAGGCTCTAAACCCTCTTCTATTCTAATTTTATTCATAGCCTCTAATCCAGAAATAGATAAGAAAATCTCTCCTCTTATTTCAAATTGAGCAGGATAATCACCTATTAGCTTTAATGGAATAGATTTAATCGTCCGAACATTAAGAGTTACATCATCTCCTTGAACTCCATCTCCTCTAGTAAGAGCTTGAATCAATTCTCCATCTTCATACATTAAACTAATGGAAACACCATCATATTTAAGTTCACACACATACTCAAAATTATCATCTGTAAGTTTGCGTAATTTTGCATCAAAATTACTTAATTCCTCAGCCGAATAAGTATTACCCAAGGAAAGCATGGGGTATTTATGCTTTACCGTTTTAAAGCCATCTAAAACAGCCCCACCTACCCTTTGAGTAGGAGAATTTACATCAATTAAATCAGGATTTGCATCTTCTAAAAATTTGAGTTCTGCTAATAATTTATCAAATGTAAAATCTGAAATTTCAGCACTATCCAATACATAATATGCATGATTATGAAAATGAAGTTCCTTTGTTAAAAACGCTATACGTTCTTTATCTGTCATTTATTTGAACTTAAAATGTACCACGGATATAAGGTAGGTGAGAATCATGTAAAATAATACGCAGATTTCCTTGGTTATCCTTTTTATAAACAATAGAATATTCAACCTTTTGTTCAACATTATCTCTTGTCATGAAATAATTGCCCATGGTTATTGCTATATTTCCTTCAATATGTATTCTTTTATTTTTAAATCGTATCTTTTGCCAGTTCATTAAAGCAAAGCCAGTATCTTCAGTGAAATCAGGATCCCCTCCTATAAAATAAGATAATGCAGCTTTTTTAGTTAATCTGAATTGTGTTTCTGAGGCCAATGTTGGTTTAAACAAAACCTCTCCAATACTAAAAGCATATAACGTATCTAGAAATATTT
>JAYZYW010000070.1:0-10116 GCA_036139835.1 Bacteroidota bacterium | reverse complement strand
AAAAAAAAAAAAAATGAATACAGAGATTGAAAAAGTAGAAGTTCTAATAATTGGCTCGGGACCTGCTGGCTATACTGCAGCAATTTATGCGGCAAGAGCTGATATGCATCCAGTTGTTATTCAAGGATTGCAACCAGGAGGTCAGTTAACTACTACTACTGATGTTGATAATTATCCAGGCTATAAAGATGGGATTACAGGTCCTGAAATGATGGAAGACTTTAAAGCTCAAGCTGAAAGATTTGGAACAGATACGAGGTGGGGAATGGTTACAAAAGTAGACTTCTCTGAGCGTCCATTTAAAATAGAAATTAATGACACAACAAATCTATTAGCTGAAACTGTTATTATTGCCTCAGGTGCTTCTGCTAAATGGTTAGGGATGGATGATGAAAAGAGATTAAACGGATATGGCGTATCGGCTTGTGCAACTTGTGATGGATTCTTTTACAAAGGCAAAGAAGTAGTAGTTGTAGGAGGGGGAGATACTGCTGCTGAAGAGTCTACTTATCTTGCAAAGCTATGTACTAAAGTAACCTTGTTAGTACGTAGAGATGAAATGCGTGCCTCAAAAGCTATGCAGCATAGAGTATTCAATACTCCAAATTTAAAGGTTCTTTTCAATCATAATACAAAAAGTATTAATGGAGAGCCTGGAGCTGTAGGAGTTGAAAGCGTAACTGCTGTGAACAACCAAAGTAGTGAGGAAGTTATTATTCCAGCTTCAGGATTTTTTGTAGCTATTGGACATAAACCAAATACTGATTTATTTAAAGGGCAACTAGATATGGATGAAAATGGTTATTTAATTGTTGAAGCAGGAACGTCAAAAACTCAAATCCCCGGAGTTTTTGCTGCGGGTGATGTAGCTGATCATGTTTATCGCCAAGCAGTAACATCAGCTGGAACAGGATGTATGGCTGCCTTAGATGCTGAACGATTCTTAGCTGATCAAAAATAAAAACACTTTACACCTCACTATAAACCCCTCTATACTCTAGAGATATTTTTTATTTTGTACTTTTGGTTTTAATGAATATAACTGAAGTATTAATAAAATATTGGGGTTACAATCAGTTTCGCTTAAAGCAAGAAGAAATTATAGAACAAGTAATTGCAAAAAAGGACACACTTGCCTTATTACCAACAGGTGGTGGAAAATCAATTTGCTACCAAGTTCCTGCACTTATGCAAGAGGGAATATGTTTAGTCATCTCCCCTCTTATTGCTTTAATGGATGATCAGGTAAGACACTTACAATCAAAAGGGATAAAATCAGTAACTATAACTAGTAATATGCATTATGCTGAAATTGACACTGCACTTACTAATTGTATTTATGGTGGCGTAAAATTTCTATATTTATCTCCTGAAAGATTACAAAATAATTTGGTTCAAGACCGGATTAATAAGATGAATATTAATTTGATTACAGTTGATGAAGCTCACTGTATATCAGAATGGGGACATAATTTTAGACCCTCTTATCGTCATATTGGTACAATAAGAAATATCATTCCTAACGTGCCAATTTTAGCACTTACTGCTACTGCTACTTCTGATGTAATTAAAGATATCCAAAAGAATCTTTTATTTAAAGAAGAAAACTTAATTAAGTCCTCTTTTCAAAGAGTTAATATGTCCTATGTAGTTGATAATATTGAAGATAAGAATTCAAGATTACTCAAATTATTAAATAAAATAAAAAGTTCTGTAATCATTTATGTAGGCACTAGAAAACGAACTAAAGATTTAACCAACTTTTTAATTGCTAATAACTTCTCTGTTAACTATTATCATGGAGGATTGTCAGTTGACATAAGAAATACAAGACAAGAGAGTTGGACTAAAAATCAAACAAGAATTATGGTTGCTACTAATGCTTTTGGAATGGGGATTGACAAACCAGATGTGAAGCTTGTAGTTCATATGGATTTACCTTCTACAATTGAAGCTTATTTTCAAGAAGCTGGAAGAGCTGGCCGGAATGATAAGACAGCCTATTCATTTTTACTTGCAAATAATAGTGATGTAAAAAAACAAGAAAACCTATTACAGTTAAAATATCCAACTATTAATGAAATCTTAGAATGTTATCAAAACATTGCAAATTATCTTCAAATTGCTGTAGGTGATTGTCCTGAAGATCCTATTCCTTTTGATATTGTATCATTTAGTGATAGATATAAAACGAATACATTAAAAACATATAATATTCTTAAATATCTAGAAAAAGAAGAAAAAATCAAGATTTCTGATGGGATGCGTTCTCCTTCAAAAGTAAAGATTACTATTACAAGTTCAGAATTATACAAATTTCAAATAACAAATAAATTTTATGACTCCTTTATAAAATTACTCTTGAGATCTTATAATAACCTTTTTAATCATTTTGTTGTAATTAATGAAAAACAAATTGCAAGTCGCTATAATAGCTCAGTTGATGATGTAAAAACAATATTATTTAAACTTCAACAATTAGAGATTCTAGAGTATCAAGAACAAAATGACCTTGCGCAAATCACATTTTTACAAGATCGAAAAGATGTAAAAAACCTACATCTAAATGAAAAGAAATGGGAAGGAAGAAAGGCCTATGACAGTATAAAGCTGAGTGATATTTCAAATTATATAAATCAAAAAGAATCCTGTAGGAGCCAACTATTATTGCAATATTTTGGCGAAAAAAAATCAAATAAATGTGGTGTATGTGATATATGTGTAATCCAAAAAAGAAATGCTATACAAGATGAAAAATTTAACGAGGTTTCGAAAAAAATAAAAAATCTATTACGAGATACTGAAATGAATTTATTGGAAATCTGCAATTCAATATCTGATGTTCACGAACAAGAAATTATCAATATATTAAACTTTTTGTTTGATAACGATAAAATTATAAAGTTTGGGAATAAATACCAATGGAAAAGATAAATTTGTCATATGAAAATTGTATTTTTTGGGACACCAGGTTTTGCTGCAACTAATCTTCAATATTTAATTGATAATGGACATGATATAGTGGCAGTAGTATCCCCTCCTGACAGCAAAAAAGGGAGAGGGAAGCAGATAAAACCATGCGCAGTTAAAGAAGTCGCTCTAATAAATAATCTTCCCATTTTACAACCTGATAAATTAAGAGCAGATGAGTTCATTAATACACTTACAAGTTGTAATGCAGAGTTATTTGTTGTTGTTGCATTTAGAATGCTTCCTGAAGTTGTTTGGAAAATCCCCACAAAAGGGACTATAAATCTTCATGCCTCACTCCTGCCAAATTATAGAGGTGCAGCACCAATAAATCGAGTGTTAATTAATGGCGAACAAGAAACTGGAATTAGCACTTTCTTTATTAACCATAGCATTGATTCAGGAGCAATTATTCAGCAAGAAAGCATTAAACTAACTAATACAACTACAGCTGCACAATTACATAACCTCTTGATACATAAAGGCAATAATCTGCTTATTAAGACCCTTAATTCAATTAAAAATGACTCTGCAATCCAAATACCGCAACAATCTAGCAAGGCTATCTTAGAGGCACCCAAATTAACCAAAGAACTATTAAAAATTAATTGGAATAAATCAGCTATTGATATTCATAATTTAGTAAGAGGGCTCTCTCCTTTTTTAGATAATCACACAATGCTAAAAGATGTTGCGATTTGTCCTTCAGCTTGGTTCTTTCTAAAAAATAATACTAGTCATCAGAAAAGAATAAAATTACATCTAACTAAAGTTGTTAAATCAGATTCAAATGATCTATTGTGCATTAAAACTGACAATAAAACCTACTTACATATCATTACAAATAAAGACGCAATTGCTATTCTTAATTTACAAGTTGAGGGGAAAAACCCTATGACAATTCAGCAATTTCTACAAGGTAACAAAATCACTGAATATCATAAAATAGCATGAGCAGAATAACTCATGGTTTAGTGGAGCATCTTAAAGAATTTTTAGTTGATAAAAGACGTGAACTTTTTGAAGATAAAATCCAAGAAAGAACGCAATACCTCACCATTGTACTTGAAGACATTTTCCAAGGAAGAAACATCTCTGCATCAATAAGGTCAGCCGATTGTTTTGGGATACAAGATGTGCATATTATCGAAAACAATCATATCTTTAATGATAACCCAGAAGTATCAATGGGTGCCGAAAAATGGATTACAACAAAAAGATACAACCAACACAAGCATAATAGTATTGATACTATTAAGAATCTGAAATCAAAAGGATATCAAATAATTGCCACAACTCCTCATAATACAGATTGTAGTTTATACGATG
This sequence comes from Bacteroidota bacterium, assembly GCA_036139835.1. Taxonomy (GTDB): domain Bacteria; phylum Bacteroidota; class Bacteroidia; order Flavobacteriales; family BACL11; genus BACL11. Next base: position 5,817 of record JAYZYW010000070.1, on the reverse strand, counting down.
TAGATATCACAAAAAAGAAAACAGCTTTATTTTTTGGGTCTGAATTAAGAGGATGTACTAAAGAAACCTTACAACTTGCAGATAAAAGAATAAAAATACCAATGTATGGATTTACAGAAAGTTATAATATTTCAGTTTCTGTATCATTATGCTTACAACATTTAACCTATAAAATGCGACAATCTAATATTAACTGGCAATTACCAATAGATCAGCAAGAGAAAGTTATGTTACAATGGCTAAGAAATAGTATTAAATCAGCAGCAGAAATTGAAGAAAAATACCTTGAGCAAGCTAAAAAATAATTTATATATTTACAAAAAACAAATACACTATGGGAAGAGGAGATAAAAAGTCAAAAAAAGGAAAAATATTTAGAGGAAGTTATGGGGTTGTAAGACCTAGAAAAACTAATGGGACAATTATTATGCCTACTAAAAAGAAAGCAGTGCCTAAAAAGAAAACTGTTGCAAAGAAGAAAACAGTCGCAAAAAAATAAAAGTATTTTTAATAAATTAAAAATGAGGGTCTCAGGGAAAGTATTAAGGAGCTAATCTTTTCTTATGCCAATTTTCTCCATCAAATTCATACAAAATCCTGTCGTGACACCTTAAGGGTCTTCCTTGCCAAAATTCAATTTTATTAGCATCTATATTATAACCGCCCCAATGCAAAGGACGATTAACTTCTTTACCCTTAAATTTATTTTCTAACTCATTAAATAAATCGGTAAAATTATAATTCAACTCAATTGGAGTACTTTGATCGCTTAACCAGGCTCCTATCTGACTTTCTCTTGGTCTACTTTTAAAATAATCATCAGAATCTTTAGGGGCTATTTTCTTAGCCTCTCCGCTTATCCTTACCTGCCCTTCTAATTCTGGCCAATAAAAATTAAGTGCTACATGCTTGTTATTTTCAATATCAATCGATTTATCACTTTTATAATTAGTAAAAAAAGTAAAACTCTTATCACTTACAGCCTTTAATAAGACTACACGAGATGATGGTTTATTATCGGCAGAAATAGTAGATAAAACACATGCATTTGCTTCATTTTTATTAATCTTTAAAGCTTTATTAAACCACTTTAGAAAAAAATCAATAGGATTTTCATCTAACTTCTCAAAATCAATCTTTGATTTTTGATAATTAAGTCTCCTATTTTTTAAATCCATAATATATTTGCTTTCAAATTGTATATTTACAAAACTTTAACAAAGATATTTTAATTATGCTTAATGTCAAGAAAGGACGATTATTAATTTCAGAACCCTCTTTAAGTGAACCAACATTTTTTAAAAGTGTTATTTTAATTACACATCATACTCCTGATGAAAGTATCGGGTTAGTATTAAACCAAGGCACTAAAATTAACTTACATGAAATACTAAATGATATTCCATTAAGTGATTTTCCTGTGTATATTGGAGGTCCAGTTGAAAAAAATGCTATTCAGTTTATTCATACATTAGGAGATGTCATCTCTAATACTCAAGAGATTGCTAAAGGACTCTACTGGGGAGGTGATTTTAATGAGATTTTGAAGTTAATGGCCGAAAAAAAAATCTCAAAAAAACAGATAAGATTCTTTGCAGGCTACTCTGGATGGGGGGAAGATCAGTTGAATAATGAAATTAGAGAAAATGGTTGGATAACTCATGAAGCTAATATTAATCTTTGCATGCAATACTCTACTGAAAAACTTTGGAGTGACTTAATAAAAACTAAGAACCAAAAATATGCTATCTGGGCAAATATGCCTAAAAACCCAAGCTTAAATTAATTAACTTCTTCTGAATACAATTAGCTGTATTGAAAAGTGTAAAAGCTGTTCTTTCTATAGTTTTTACTGATATAACTCCACTTATTGCATTAGTAACAAATACTTCATCAGCATCTAGCATTTCATCTAATAATATTGATTTATTAATAACATCTAACTCACTAATGATCCATTTTCTCATAGTCCCATCAACACAACCATCAGCAAGTGGCGGTGTATATATTTTTTTATTTTTTATAATAAAAATATTAGCATTAGTCACTTCAATAAGATTGCCTAAAGTATTTAATAAAATTGCATTATCAAAATTATTCTCATTAGCATGGATTGATGCTAAAACTGAAACTAAAGAATTGGTAGATTTTATATTTGATAAAGAGCCAAGAGCTTTACATTCCTCATTATAAACACATAAAGAAACAGCATTGTTTTGTTTATAAGCATAGCCATTACTAGCACTAATAAATAAATCTGAATAATTTGATTTTGGCAAGTATCTACCAACTCCATTTCTGCTAATATGAATTTTAACACTCCCATTTACAATTTTATTAACCTTTAGAAGGTGAAATATTTTGGTTTGAAAAAATGCTGGAGTATAATTATTATGCAGTTTTAAAACACTTAAGGCAAATTTAATACGCTCCATATGGTAAGAAAAATTAAATAATTCTGAATTAATTATCTTAACCGTTTCGAAGAAACCATCTCCATAATTAAAAGCTCTGCTATTGCTAGAGATAGAAACATCTCTTTTGGCTATAAATTCTCCATTATAAAATACTACTTCCATTCTGCTAATTATTTGTAATTTGCGAACCTACAAAAAATCTTAATGAAGAAACTTTTACTACTTGCTTTTGTTTTAATTAATTTTTCAATTTCTGCCCAAATACAAATAAAAGGAACAGTAATTGATGGGCTAACAAATGAAACACTAATTGGCGCTAGTATAACTGTAAAAGGAACAAATAATGGCACTGCTACCAACTTGAATGGCGAATATGTAATTATTCATAAAGGGAGCCTTCCTACAAGCTTAAATATAAGTTATCTTGGGTACAAAAATCTAGAAATTGAAATAACTTCAAAAAATCCAATACCAATAAAACTATTTGCGGACAGTAAAAATCTAAAAGAAGTAAAAGTAGTAGATAGTAGAATAACTCAGAAACAAAAAGAAGCCGCACTTACTGTGGAGGCACTTGATATCATTGGCATAAAAGAAACCCCTTCTGCTAATTTTTATGATGGATTAGGAGCCTTAAAAGGAGTAGATATTACAGCAGCGAGTTTGGGTTTTAAAGTAATCAATACCAGGGGATTTAATAGTACCTCCCCTGTTCGTTCACTTCAAATTATTGATGGAGTAGACAATCAATCTCCTGGACTTAACTTTTCTTTAGGGAACTTCTTAGGATCATCTGAATTGGATATTATGAAGGTTGAAATTATACAAGGGGCTAGTTCTTCCTATTACGGTCCAAATGCTTTTAATGGTGTCATTAGCATGAAAACGCTAAGCCCCTTTATGCAACAAGGTTTAATAATACAATACAAATTTGGCAGTAGAAATCTTTTTGAAAATTCTTTTAGACTAGCTGAGAAATTTCAAAATAAAAAAGGAGAAAACTTATTTGCTTATAAAATAAATATCTCATACATGCAAGCCCATGATTGGGAAGCAGATAATATGGCTGCAGTAGACGGAACAATCTCAGCAGAAAATCCTGGCGGATATGATGCAATTAACAGATATGGGGATGAAGATACTGATGGGAACTTAAATGATGTAACTGGAGATTTTAATTTAAATTACTTTACACATCCAGGATTGAAAAAATTCCACAGAACAGGCTATATGGAAAAAGATATTGTAGACTATGATACTAAAAACTTTAAAGCTCAGAGTGCATTACATTACATGATTACACCAAAAATAGAGGTAATATACGCTTTAAATTACAGCACAGGAACTACTGTTTATCAGGGAGACAATAGGTTTAGTTTAAAAAATATTCAATTTTGGCAAAACAAATTAGAGCTAAGACAAAAAAATAAATTTTTTATTAGAGCCTATAGAACTCAGGAAGATGCTGGAGATTCTTATGATGCTGTTTTTACCGCTCTAAGATTACAAGAATACAATCAAACTTCAAATCAAGATTGGTATACTTTTTATAAAAATAATTGGAGAGAGCAATTTGAATGGGAAGATGTTAATTGGGTTAAACCTGATTTAGTATTTAATCCAGTAACCTTTCAATCAGAGTGGTTCTTTAATGGAAATCCTATTGATATAAATAATTGGATAACAATGAGTGATTCTGTTCTAAATGCAAATTCTGCTTTGATAATTGCTAACCACAACTCAGTTCGATATTTAACAGATTTAGAAACAGGTAGACTTTTACCTGGCTCTGATGAGTTTAACGCAGCTCTGAAAGATATTACTTCCAAAACTGCTAGTGAAGGAGGAACTGGTTTTTATGATAAATCAGCACTTAATCATATACATTCAGAGTATCAATTTAACCCTGGATTTGCTACTATTAAAATTGGGGCAAATTTTAGACAATATACTCCAGAAACTAAAGGAAGTTTATTTATAGATACTACAAACAAGATAATAAATAATGAGGCAGGAATTTATTCTGGATTTGAGACTGATTTATTTGGTAAAGTTTTAAAACTTAGTGGCACGCTAAGAGCTGATAAAAATGAGAATTTTGATTTGAACTTCTCCCCTGCTATATCAATTGTATTCACTCCAAATAAAGAAGAGGTAATCCGCCTTTCGTTGTCATCAGCAATCAGAAACCCTACTCTAGCTGACCAATACCTTTATTATAATGTTGGTAGAGCAATTTTAATTGGGAATCTTCAAGGACATGGCACAGATTATGGTGAGAATCTAGTAACAATTGAATCATTAATTAATTATTATTTACCTGCTGCATTATCAAAAGATAGTTTAAAATTCTTTAGTGTACAGCCCATACAGCCTGAAAAAGCAAAATCTGCTGAAATAGGTTATCGTACTACATTATTTAATAAAGTCTATTTAGATGTAAATTATTATTATTCTAGCTATACTGATTTTATAGGTTATAAAATAGGCGCTAAATTTAATACAACAGTTGATGATACGGTTACTGGTGCTTACGAAATAGCTCTACCATCGATACAAGCCTATCGTATGGCAGCTAATGCCGAAAATACAGTAACAACTCAAGGGGCTTCAATAGGCATTAATTACTACTTGCACTCTAACTATTCCTTAAATGGCAACTATTCTTGGAATAAACTTAATGAAAAGGGAACAGAGGATCCAATAATTCCTGCTTACAATACCCCAGAGCACAAATACAATATTGGAATTACTGGTAGAGATATTCATTTATCTGAAAAAAAGAAGATTTTTAGAAACTTTGGATTTAGTGTCAATTACAAATGGGTTGAGGAATTTAAATTTGAAGGATCACCACAGTTTACTGGTATTGTACCTACTTATGACGTGCTTGATGTACAAGTAAGTAAAAAACTTACTGAACTAAATGCAACTTTAAAAGTTGGATCTTCTAATATCCTAAACAATAAACACTTTGAAGTTTATGGAGGTCCTTATATTGGAAGAATGGCTTATTGCTCTCTACTATTTGATATCAAATAAATTATGTAATATTGTGCCTCAATAACCAAAACTTACAATTATGAAAAAAACTTTACAATCAATGTTAGCAATTCTTCTATTTACGATAGGATTTTCTGCTAATTCTCAAACTAGATATCTTGATGATGTCTTTTCAGCAGTAACTGTTACTTCTAATGTAACTTTTGCTATAAATATTAGCATACTACCTATGCTACAATCCCAGCCTCCAGCTCCGGCACCCATACTATGCGACATTTATGAACCAACTGGAGATAGTATAGTAAACAGACCTGTGATTATTTTATTACATACGGGTAGTTTTTTACCTCCAGTAGTAAATGGGCAAGCAACAGGTTCTAAAACAGATTCATCAATA
>JAYZYW010000069.1:0-5573 GCA_036139835.1 Bacteroidota bacterium | reverse complement strand
CAATTCCTAAAATTTGTCCCTTCCATTGAATAGAATGTTGTAAATGTTGCTTACAAGCGGCTACTCTGTCAGTAATAGCTGGAGGAATTAGATGATTTCCTGTATTTAGATAATGTTTTATTTCGTTAAAAATCCAAGGGTAACCAATGGCTGCACGTCCAATCATTACTCCATCTACTCCATATTTGTTTTTTACTTCTGCTACTTTTTCGGCAGTATTAACATCTCCATTTCCAAAGATAGGGATATGCATTTTTGGATTGTTTTTCACTTCCCCAATTAAGGTCCAGTCAGCATCTCCCTTATACATTTGTTTTCTAGTCCTCCCGTGAATGGATATAGCTTTTATTCCCACATCTTGTAATCTTTCGGCAACGTCAACTATATATTTTGTGTTTTCATCCCATCCTAAGCGTGTTTTTACAGTAACAGGTATGTTGGTGGTATCAACAATTTTTTTTGTCATAGCAACCATTTTTGGGATGTCTTGCAGTATTCCCGCTCCAGCCCCTTTGTTAGTGACTTTTTTTACTGGACATCCATAATTGATGTCAATAAATTCAGGGTTTGCTCTTTCGCAAATTTCTGCAGCCAATCGCATAGAGTCAATATCATAACCAAAAATCTGAATACCTATGGGGCGTTCAAAATCATAAATATCTAACTTCATGGTGCTTTTTTCTGCATCACGAATTAACCCCTCTGAAGATATGAATTCGGTATATAAAACATCTGCCCCATGTTGCTTACAAAGAGCTCGAAATGGAGGGTCGCTTACATCCTCCATTGGTGCTAATAATAGTGGAAATTCGCCTACATCAATATTTCCTATCTTTACTCCCATAATATTGCAAAAGTACATAATAATGGGATTTAAAGGTATTTATCAACATAAGTCATCAGTAAGCAAAATTGGGCTTTTATTTTTGCTAATTTTTGTGTCAGTAGCATTACACAATTTCTTATTTACAACGTTCCTTTTTTACTTTGCTGATAATAGCATTCTGCTTCTTCAGTATCTGCTAGGAAATGAAGACGTATTAGAGAGGATCTTAACTCAGCAAGAATCAGTAAATTATCTAAAACTAATGCAACTTTTTAGTGGAGTAGGGTTATTTATTACTCCCATATTATTGTATGCTCATCTTACGGATTTTGATTTTAAATTTAATAGAATCACAAGGCAAAATACAATTTTGGTTGTTGCTATAATGATGCTTATTACTCCGTTTGTTGGGTTGCTTTTAGAGTGGAATATGCAAATTCATTTTCCATCGTTTGATATGCCTGCATGGCTTTCACCATCATTTGATTCTGAAGAAATGGTTAAAGCCTTTTTAAAGATGAACACTATTTCAGATTTGTTATATACCCTTATTGTGATAGCAGTTGTTCCTGCCATTGGTGAAGAATTGCTTTTTAGGGGATATTTACAACAAAAAATATGCAAGTGGCTAAAAACTCCTCATACTGCAATTGTAATAATAGCATTTTTATTTAGTGTAATTCATTTAGATCCTGAAGGGATAATTCCAAGATTTGTGCTGGGAGTTTTATTGGGGTATTTATATTATTGGAGTGGAAGCTTATGGTTGCCGATATTAGCACATTTTGTAAATAATGCACAAGCAGTTATTTTTTCTTACTCATTATTTAAAGTAGATAGTGGCGCGTATTCAATTCTGTCTGAGACAAAGATTGATCCTATGCTGGGATTATTTTCTTTTTGCTCTGTTATTTTCTTGCTTTATGTTCTCTATCAAAATTTAAACATAAAAAAAGGCTGATTACATCAGCCTTTCAGATAGTGTCTAAGAACTCTATTTAATAAGTCCCCTTTCTAGTAGAATAGTTAATTTTGAGGGACTTTGCCTTCCTTAGTTCTTGTTTTACGTCAGTAATAATTCCCATTTTAGCAGTTTCATCAGCTTTTATTGATGTTGTCATATATGGGATTTCTTTTTCATCTCTTGCCTCTTGCTCACTGGCAATAAATTCTTGAATTTCATCTACACTTGCAAAAGCATCATTTAGCTGAATTCTTGCAGCAGTTCCATAAGAGGCTTGCATTCTTTTAATTGGTGAACCAATATAGATGTAACTTACTAATGATTTTTTTTGTAACTTCTTAATCTCTGTAGCTTTAGGAGTGGTAACACTAACAAAAAGGGTGGTTTCACGCATTACTGTAGTTACCATAAAAAAGAAAAGTAACATAAATACAATATCTGGCAAGGATGCAGTAGAAATTGCTTTCATTTCTTCTTTTCCGTTTTTTCTAAACTTACTCATTTCCGCCTATGTTTTTAGGTTCAGCTTCTGATATTTTCTGAGGATACATCTTTTTTATTTCCTTTTGTTGTTGTTTATTTAAGTCAGTAAATCTTTGTCCAAACTTGTTTAATGAAGCATCATTTCTTAATTCATTATAGGCAGCTGCCAGCTCATTTTGCACCCTAATATATGTTACATATTCAGTCCCTCTGTCATTTTGTAAGGAGATAATTGCTTTCGCAGGGCTGTCAGATGAGGCAGGATCTACTCCATTGTTATTGATGAATTTTTTTGCTCCATCTTTCAGCTGTGATATTTCTGCCCATTCTCCTTCAACTAAAAGTTCATTATTTGAATTAATAAGCACAACATAAATATTTTTAGCTTTAATTTCTGGTGGTTTTTCTTGTTCTTCTTCAGGCATAGGAGGTAATTTTCTCGCAATACCAGTATCCTGATCCATAGTAGTAGTTACTAAAAAAAAGATTAGTAGCAAAAATGCAATATCTGCCATTGACCCTGCATTTATTTCAGGTAACCCCCTTCTCTTGCTTGCCATTATTTAGAAAATATTTTTGATAATTCAGAATATAATACCGCTCCAATTGCCCCAAATATTAAAAAGTAAAAAGCAATTAATCCCATTCCAACTTTTTTTGAAGTTGATGCAGTAATTTCATATTCCTCAAAAGATCCTAGGACTTTATTAGAAGCAATTAGATATGAAAATAATAACACAACAACTAGCCCAATTATTGTGTAAAGTGTTTTTTTAGCATTCTCAGTATTTGCCATCATTTTTTTGATGCCAAACCCAATTGCTGTAAGTGCAGCAAATCCTACCATTAAATAAGTAAGAATAATACCTATATTAATTAAACTCTCCATGCTTATTTAGTTTTTACTAATAAATCAATTAATGAGATAGACGCATCTTCCATTGAGTTAACAAGCGAATCAACTTTTGCAATTAAGTAGTTATAGAAAACCTGTAGAATCACTGCAACAATAAGTCCAAATACAGTAGTTAATAAGGCTACTTTAATACCTCCAGCAACTAAAGATGGAGAAATATCTCCAGCAGCTTCAATAGCATCAAATGCTCCAATCATCCCTATTACCGTTCCCATAAATCCAAGCATAGGAGCTAGGGATATAAATAATGAAATCCATGACAATCCTTTTTCTAAAAGTCCCATTTGAACTGAGCCATAAGAAACAATGGATTTTTCAACCATCTCTACACCTTCATCTGACCTTTCTAAACCTTGGTAAAAGATAGATGCAACAGGTCCATTAGTATTTCTACATACTTCTTTGGCTGCATCAACCCCGCCACTATTTAAGGCGCTTTCAACATCATTTAATAGTTTATCGGTATCAGTTGTGGCCATATTAAGGTAGATAATTCTTTCAATTGCTAAAGCTAGTCCTAAGATCAAACATAACAATACGATGCCCATAAATCCAGGCCCTCCTTGAATAAATTTTTCTTTTATAATTTGGTGAAAGCTAGCTGATTCTTCTGCAGGAACTTCAGTTGCAGTAGGCGCTTTCTCCTCTGCAGTAACAGTCTCTTCCACAATTTCTTCAGTTGCAATTGTATCTGATTCTTGTGCATAAACATTGTAAGACCCTACAAGGAACAATCCTAATAGAGATAATAAGGCAAATTTGTTTTTCATTTTCTTTTTAATTTGTTAGATTATTAATTTAAGTATGGCAAATTTATAAAAATATTATAAAGCTGCTTGATATCTTTTATTTACTTCATCCCAATTTATTACATTGAAGAAAGCATTAATATAATCAGGACGTCTGTTTTGGTAGTTTAGATAGTAAGCATGCTCCCAAACATCTAAACATAATATTGGAGTGCCACCACATTGGCCATCCATTAAAGGGTTGTCTTGATTGGCCGTTGAACATATGGTTAATTTCCCAGCCTCAATACAAAGCCAAGCCCAGCCAGAACCAAATCTTGTTCCTGCTGCAGTTGAAAAGTTATTTTTAAATTCATCAAAAGATCCAAAAGCATCATTAATTGCTCCTGCGATTGCTCCAGTTGGATTTCCCCCTCCACCAGGACTCATAATATTCCAAAATAAACAGTGGTTAAAGTATCCCCCTCCATTGTTTCTTGCTCCACCACTTAATCCTGGTGTAGCACAAATCTCTTCAATAGATTTTCCTGCTAAATCAGTTCCTTCAATAGCATTATTTAAGTTGTTTGTATAGCCGTTATGATGTTTGCTGTGATGAATCTCCATAGTTCTAGCATCAATATGTGGTTCTAATGCGTCATATGCGTAAGGTAGTTTTGGCAATTTGAATGACATAATTTATTTATTTTTAATTGTTTATAATATTATTTGCCAAGCTTCTTCAATCTTTCCTTGGCTTAAGAATTCTTTGGCTAAGATATGTTTTTCTTCTGTATTCTTATCCCCTCTAAGTGTAAACTCGTTTTTCTCAGGAATATTTTCTGCAGAAGCTAAAATAGCTAGTTCATTGCCAGTTAGAATTTCAGAATTTCTAATTTCTTCTGGTAAATTATCAATTCCCATCCCTATTCTAGATATAGGTTTTGCAATTTCATAAAGTGATTTCTTGGTAGTCTTGCCATACCAATTTGCCCCCAGTCTACTTACAATATTAAGTTTGAAAGGATCGATTGCATTATTGTTATCCAAAATAGATTCATCAATATGCATTTTTAATACTTCACAAAGTACCAAGCTGCCAGCACCACCTTCTTTTCCTAGGCTAATAATGTCATTTACTTTACATTCAAAATTGACAGGAGATTCCTTAACCCTTGCAGGGGTAACTAAATCTGATTTTACTTCAGTAAATCCAGCTTTTTCAAATTCATTTGTTTTAGCATCAAAATCACAAGAGGATAAAGAAACTTGTTGAGCTATTTCTTCTGTTACTAAGGAAATAACGCATTCTTTTACTTGATGAAGATTATCTAAAGTATGTTTTGAAGTATTGTTTCTTACTCTTCTGACAGGAGAAAAAACTAAAATAGGAGGATTTACCGAGAACGAATTAAAGAATGAAAAAGGGCTTAGGTTTTTATTGCCTTCTGAATCAATACTGCTCACAAAAGCAATAGGTCTTGGGGTAATGGCCGACGTTAGATATTGGTATATCCCGGCCGTTTCTCCTGATGTAATATCAATTGTTTTAATCATTTTTTAAGTTTTAATAAGGAATGATTGGTGTTTATTTTTATTAGGTTATTGGTGATTTTACCAAGTCCTTCAATTTGCATTTCAATTTTATCCCCTGCT
>JAYZYW010000068.1:0-21155 GCA_036139835.1 Bacteroidota bacterium | reverse complement strand
ACATTTAGCTGATTTTATAGGATTGGATGTCTGTTTATCTATTTTGGAAGTAATGCATGAAGGGTTTGGTAGTAAAAAATACAAACCTTGCCCATTATTAGTAAATATGGTCACTGATGGTAAGTTAGGCGTAAAATCAGGGGAAGGTTTTTATGATTACTCTGAAGGCCCAAGAAAGAAAAAGGTTGCTGGGCAATTTCTGAAATAGTTATACTGTGCTTTTTAACTCAATAGAATATTTACTATTTCTTCCATTAGTGTTTATGCATTTATAGCAAATAATTAGATAATTTTTTATTTTTACTTTTTTGTATTATTGTATTATGAATAATAGAAATCCACAATCTTTAGCTCCTTTTAGTTGTAAATATACCCCACAAATTCCACAATTATTAAGGCAACTGAATTGCAGCATTGCAATATCTACTTATCAAGCAGGCAAGGTCATTTTTATTTCTGCTAAAAATGAAGATAGTTTGATTCAACTTCCAAGAAATTTTGAGAAAGCAATGGGAATTGCTGAAGATAGTCAAAAAGATAAAATTGCTATTGCATGTAAGGATGAAGTTATTGTATTTAGGAACTCACAGGACTTAGCAGCATTTTACCCAAATGCGCCAAATAAATATGACGCACTTTATTTGCCAAGAAATACATTTCATACAGGAGCTATTGATATCCATGATTTGAATTTTGGCAATAATGGAGAGTTATATGCAGTAAATACACTATTTTCATCAATAGTAAAAATTGATGACAATTATAACTTTACTCCTTTTTGGACTCCCCCATTTATTGATAAAATTGCTTCAGAAGACAGATGCCACCTAAATGGTATGGCCATGAAAAATGGAATTCCAAAATATGCTACCGCTTTTAATAATGGGAATAGCCCTCAAAGTTGGAGAGAGAAAGTGACAGAAAGTGGAATAATTATTGATGTAGAAAATAATATTATTATTGCTGAAGGGCTGGGTATGCCACATACACCAAGAATATTTAATGATGAGTTATATGTACTACTTTCAGCAACTGGAGAATTAGTAAAAATTAATATTAATAATGGCACTTATGAAGTCATTATAAAAATTGATGGTTTTGTAAGAGGCATGAGTTTATATAAGGATTATTTGTTTATTGGGCTTTCTCAACTCAGAAAAAACTCTTCAACTTTTGGAAAACTACCCTTTGCTGAAAAAGCTAATGAAGCAGGAATAGTAGTTGTTCATTTACCAACCAAAAGTATAATTGGAAAGCTAACCTACCTTACTTCCTTGGACGAAATTTATGACATACATATCTTAGGTAACAAGATGCGTCCAAATATTTTAAATACATTAACTGATGATCATAAAAAAGGGTTAATGATACCTAAAACTACTTTCTGGCGGCAAGAAAAAAGTGAATAATAACTCAATATTAATCTAACAAAAAAACTTATTATGCTTAGCATAGTGTTTTAGCTTTAATATTATATTTTTGTTTCAGAAATTATTAATAGTACAAAATTTATGAAAAATAAACATTTTGCTAGAAAGCAAAGACAGTTGAGATATTTAGTAAAACAATTAAATGTTTTATTAAAACAAACAGACACTGATTTGAAAGCAGAAATTAGTAAGATGATTGCTAAAATTAAACACTTAGTAACCCAGCTCAATGGAATTATTTCTTCCAATAGAATGAAAAAAATTTTAGGAACAGCTGCTTTATTAATTGGAATTTCATTTAGCAATACAGCTTCTGCTCAGCATTTTGCCTATCCCGTAACAAATCCATTTGGAATTATACCGGGGTATACTAATGGAACTCAATCAGTTAACCTAATTGATATTGATAATGATGGTGATTTAGATCTTTTTACAGATAGTTTAACTTATGGCTACTATAACTATATTATAAATTTCAATTTTCAAGAAAATATTGGGACAGCAACTAATCCTAATTTTAAAGTCCCTGATTTAAATCCTTTCAATCTGTCTTTAGTAGCAAATGATTCGTCTTTTTTAAAACTGAGACATTTTATGGATTTTGATGGAGATGGAGATTTTGATATATTATCTAATGTTTTGTATTTTGATTATTACTCTTTTTTATCTAGGTATAGGTATTATGAAAATATAGGAACTTCCGCTATTCCTGACTTTACAACAGCTGTTATAAATCCTTTTGGACTTCAAGGTTCTCCAAGTATTGAATTCTCATCCATAGGAGATATTGATAATGATGGAGATTTTGATTTAATTAATTTCTCCTACGCTTATGGTAGTTATCTTACTAGCTTTAATTTTATTGAAAATACTGGAAATAACACCTCACCAATGTTCAGCTCACCTCAAGCTAATACCTTTGGTATTCCCTCTTCTTATGGAGTTGTAGTTCCATCATTAATAGATTTTGATAATGATGGTGATTTAGATATGATATTTGCTCAAGAATCATACTCATACACTGCTGGTGGAGAATTCTCATACAATGAAAATACAGGGACTGTTAGTTTTGCTCAATTTGGCTCACCTGTAATAAATCCTTATGGATTAAATGGATCCGTTTTTGAATCCATACCTACACTTGAATTTAAAGATTTAGATGGAGATAGTGATTTAGATATACTTGCAGGAACATATGCAGAAACATTTTATTTTGAAAATGTATGGGTGCCACAACCCGTAACTTATGAATGTATAAATTACTCATGTATAGATCCTGGGACAGGAAGTGGTAGTTATGCAACTTTATCTGCTTGTCAGGCCTCTTGCATAGCCCCTGTAAGTTACGAATGTGATTGGCCAGGTAATTGTTATGATCCTGGTGATGGAACTGGGTACTATGCATCTTATAATGATTGCATGAATGATTGTACTCCTCCTCCAAGTTGGGATTGTATTAGCCCTGGAAATTGTCAAGACCCTGGTGATGGAAGTGGATGGTATTGGGACCTTAATGATTGCTTAAATGACTGCCAAGCAACACCAACATGGAATTGTGATGCAACCTTAGGTAATTGTTATGACCCTGGCGATGGAACTGGCTTATATGCTAGTTTATCTGGATGTCAAGCAAATTGTAACACTACTTCAGTTGAAAATACAGAAATTAACGGTCTAAAAATCTACCCTAACCCTGTAAATCAGACTCTAAATCTTAGTTCAGATAAGAAAATTGATAAAATTGAGATATATGATGCTTTAGGAAGAATGATTATCTCAGAAAAAGAACCCTCAAAGACAATTAATGTAGAAGAGCTTGAAAGCGGGATTTATTCTATTGCTATTATTTTTGAAGACAATAAAATTTTAAGGAGATTTACTAAATAATTATACTTACTTATAAAAATGAAACGGGCTTTAAATCCTGTTTTTTTATTCTAATCTTCCTTCCAATTTGGCCTGTATAAGAATATGTTCTATAAGCATATCTTCTCTAATATTTACAGGATCATATTCAGTTTTTAAATTATTATCCCAAAGTTTAGCCATAGTTTGCCAAAAGAATGCATTAAACCTTCCTCTATATGATCTTACAATCTCATAGGATGTAGTATTTGTTTCACGGTAAATAAGCTTTACTAATACTTTTCCATCATTCATGGAAAGGTTCTTTAGTTTATCTGTATATTCCTCTTTTACCCACTTTGTTACTTCTTTAGTGTAGCGTTTCTTTTTCCTTCTTTTTGGAATAGTATCTAAAGCTGATTTAATGTCATCAAGTTTGCTTTTTGCTACTACTGCATAAGGATACACTTTAAACACTCTTTTTTTTAAACGAAAGTAAGTGTTCCTATCCTCTTGAGTCTTAAACTCTAATATTTCTACTTCTGGTAAGTCAGAAAAAAAAATAGTGTCATCATCTACTACTTCAAAATCTATAACATTTATTTTTTGTGCATTTAATGAAATAAATAACAGGCTAAAAAGAAATAATACAACAAATCTTTTCATTATTGGATAATTAGTTTTCTTTTAAAGGTTTTGTTTGCAGTAATAAGTTCGATAGTATATATGCCCTTCAATAATTTGCTCACATCTAATACTATAGTATTGCTATTAGGATATTGTAGTATACAAAGGCGAGCACTTACATCAAATACTCGTATTTGTTTAATTATATCACTAGCAGTAATATTACACTCTGATATTGTAGGATTTGGAAAGATATTTATTTTCTGTCTATTTTCCTCAATATTTTGAGGAATCATAAATACTGCTGTGGCATCTGAATACTCTGAGATGCAATTCTCTTGTATCTCAATATTATAATAGAAATACCAATTATTTTGAGTGCTTGTATTACTTGCACCATTTATAGATATGAGCGTGCCTATTGGATAAGGGAAGGATGCTCCATTATTATTACGGTAAAGGCCTGATACATTTCCATTCACGCCTAGTTGTAAGTCAGTACCAATTGGGATGTCAAAATCAAAATAAACTGTTTGCTGTCCTATAGAAACCGTAAGTGTTGTATCATCTAATACGTTACCTGTATTATCTCTCAATTCAAATGAGATCGTACTAATTATATTAGCATATATAGTTGCTGACACCAATTTGCATTCAACAAAAGAATCAAAAATTAGATATCTATTACCTGAATAAAAAGCTCCGTCACCAATTGCTGAATCTAAAGGCCCTCCAAAAATAGTTGGTCCACCAAATTCTCTTGCATAATAAGTAGTTGTTGCTGATAAGGATGGGGTGATGAAAGAAGGTCCTGAGGCGATTGGAGGGCTACCTATAGTATCTGTATACCAACTTATATTACCTCCACTTATAGCATGAAGTAAAAATGTAGCTGGAGAGCTGTATGAAGTATCATTAAGAGTTAAAGGTGCAGGCAGAAAACTAACTGTAACTACAGATGATTGTAGGATAGAATCTTGTCCTAGACTATTTGAAACAAATAGACTAACATTATAGGTGCCTTCATTTTCAAAGTTATGAATAGGATTCTGTAAATTAGATATATTACCGTCACCAAAATCCCATTGCCAGTAATTAGGCTGGTACATGCTCTCATCTTTAAAGCTTACAACTCCTGAGCAGGAAATTGTATCTAATAGAGAGAATGCAGCAAGAGGAGGACCTATACATCCATTATTTAAGCTTTGAGCATTAATTGAAATAGCCCTCCTACCCTTACTTCCATTAATTTTAGCACAGACAGAGAACCATGAATCAGTGTTAGAAGGGTTAGGATTTATAATTAAAGCCATCAAAGCATTAGTTGTTGTCATAGAGTCCATATAAACATTGCCCAACATACTAACTTCATAAGATGTAGCACCACTTACTGCATCCCAAAACACATAAATAGAATCAGGACAAATCCAGTCTATTACTACATTTTGGGGCACATTGATAATACTAAAAAAATTATCACTCTCATCTGAAAAACCATTTCTACTTATACGTACTTTTGCATTGTCTGTAACTATGTTCGGTATTGAGCCAAGTGTATATTGCCTATCAATACCACTAATACTAGAACTTACTCCTATCCAATTCGCTCCTCCATCAATAGTATATTCTAAGGTGAAATTACCACTATTTCCATTTGCATCCCATCTAATAATTTCTGATTCACTAGGAACCCATCCTTCTCCACCTACTGGATAAGTAAGCGTTATTTCATCATTTAAAAAAACATAGGAAACTGAATACTCTTGAGGCCCAAAAGGAATAGAATTGCCGCTTACCATTAGCGTGTAATTTCCTGCCATTGGATTATCCATAGTAATCTGTTCCATATTATTAATATAATCAACTCCTTTTATAGCATTAGTATTAAGCGCTACTGAATTTGCAGTATGGTCAAGTACCCATGGTAATTCTACCGAATTTCCTAAATCATCAAACAATTCTATATCCAAATCATTAACCAAAGCTGAGCTTGCATTAGCACTTGCTTCTTTATCATGCCAATACACCATTAATTTTAATTGGTTTATTCCAGAAGGAATAGTAATAGTATGTGTGTTAGCCCCACCCTGAGAAATATTATCAATAAGATACTGATTATCTTCTAGAATTGTTACAGCTCTAAGTGCATTTACTTCTCCCCATCCATGCTGGAAATCAGGTCCAGGGTTTCCGATATCATCAGCAGCATTCAATAATATATTCTTCATTATAGATGAATTTGGATTTTGTCCAGCATTCAATTCCTTATAAGCCTGATACAATTGCCCCATTACACCAGCAATACCTGGACAAGCCATTGATGTTCCAGTTTTTAAACCATAATCATTATCTGGAATAGTAGAATTTACAGAACTACCTTTTGCACCAATATCAGGTTTTATTCTACCATCGGCAGCAGGCCCTCTACTCGATGATGATGCCAATACTCCTGATGATGTAAGATTAGCTACAGCAATTACATTTTTTCCTTGTTTATGGCCCCCCGTTACATTTCCCCATCCACTTCCTGCACCATATCCACAATCAGAACTTCCATCATTGCCTGCTGAGAACACATGAATAAGTGATGGATATAAATTAATTTGCTCATCTAAATCCCTTGCTAATGAAGTATATCCAGCATTGCAACCATTACTGTATGATTTTGAGGTAATAATTACATCATTATTTTGATATATCAAAGGAACATCATAATAGTTATTATTTGATGAGCTATATACATATAAGAAAGCTGCATCAGACATACCTGCAGCAATTGGATCTAAATTTCCAGACCCCATAATAGTTCCCGCGACATGATCACCATGATCGTTGCTATTACTTGTGCTACATCCCCCACAATTTGATTGATCAATTCTCCCCTGATAATCTATATGAGGACCAATTATTCCATCATCTTGCATCATGATATTTATCCCCTCTCCATTATAATGCCTTCCAGTAGTATATTTTGTATTTATTGTATTTGATCTATGTAAAGTTCTTCCAGTCTTATTTTCTTTTTCTGATGGAGGATCGATAGGTTCAATATACCACACTTCATTGACAGTTGATAGTATAGATAGTTCAACAGGATCAATTGTTATAGTGATACTATTACTAAATAAATTTATAGCGTCTATTTGATAATTACTATTGTCAAAATGCTCCTGAACACTAGATATATTAGCATCCTTATATAGCAATACTTTAACAGATAACTTATTGTTATTAAGAGCCCAAAAAGGAAGATTATTATTCTGTAACTTAGGGTCAATTTTATAATGAGGTTTAATAGCAGTAAGTGCAAGTACCCCAAAATCAGATAAATTAATAGTATTTATATTTTTCGGTATACTGACTAAATACGCTCTATTTGGAATGTACTCTAAAAAATGAATGCCAATATCTTCAATATTTTCTTTTACTTTATCAGTTGGAATATTATTAAAAATCATAAAGTGATAGTTTAGGTCATTACTTTTAATCACTTCAATATCAGAATCAAAAGTTATAAATCCTGATTTTAAAAATAAAGTATTCTCTTGAGCAAATAAAGTAGCACTTAATAATGTAACTAAGCAAAATAAAAGGATTTTTCTCATAAAATTAATTCTTTATTACAAAAATACAACAGGTAAATGATTTTGCATAATTATACGAATGAAATTTAAATTATTTTTTTAGAAAAGACATATATAATTTTGCAGTAGTAGACATTAATGAATATTACTCTAAAAAATAAAAACTATCTTATCTCAGCCCCTACTTGCTCTTCAAAGGACTTCATTAATTTACACATCACCTTATCTACATATTTATCAGTTAAGGTCTGAGTAGAATCAGCCATGGTAAGGGCTAAAGCATAAGATTTCTTACCCTCAGGCAATTTATCCCCCTCATATACATCAAATAAGCTAACTGACTTTAAGATTTTATTATCAGTATTCATTGCTATTTTCTGTAGATTATCAAATGAAACAGATTTGTCAACTAACAAAGATAAATCCCTTCTTACTTCAGGAAATTTTGAGACTTCTTGATATTTAATTTTAGTATGCCCAGCTAATTCAAGTAGAAAATCCCAATTAAAATCAGCCATATAAACAGCTGATTTCACATTAAAATTATGACATAAATCTTCAGAAACTTTTCCAAAACAGACTAAACGTTTCTTTTTATAACTATAAGTTAATGAATATGATTTTCCCCAGCCACTTCCTTCTGACGAGGCAAACTTCTTAATTCCTAATCTATTTAAGATATGCTCTACTTTTTCCTTAATAAAAAAGAAACTTGTTTTATCCGTATTAGCATTCCAATTCTCAGATTGCAACCTCCCACTTACTAAAATCTGAAGATGTTGATTTTCTAGATAACCCTGGTCTGTTTTATGATATGTTTTTCCAAATTCATATAACTTTATATCAGTATTTTTCCTGTTTTGATTATAAGTAATATTCTCTAAACCGCTAAATAAAAGTGACTGACGCATTACATTCAAATCTTGTGACAAAGGATTTAATATCTCAATATTTTTATTCACATCTAATTCAGGAATAAGAGCTGTATATCTTGCTTTTGTTAAAGAATTGTTCATAGCTTCATTAAAACCATTATTAGATAACAAATCTGAAATAGTATTACGAATTTGCTCAACATTAATACCCTCAGAATAAGAAAAAGCAGCATTTAATTTAGCAGGAATCTTAACTGTGTGAAATCCGTAAATCCTCAATATTTCCTCAATTACATCAACTTCCCTTTGTACATCAGCACGAAATGGTGGAACAAGCAAATTTAAACTAGTATTAGAAGCATTTTCAATCTCAATCTCCAAATCTTGAAGTATCAATTTTACAGCTTTCCTATCAATAACTTCACCAATAAGGCTATCCATCTTTGCATAAGAAAGTTCGACAGCAAAATGTGCTATCTTATCAGGATAAATATCAATAATATTTGAAGCAATCTCACCACCGCAAATTTCAATAATTAAAAGTGCAGCACGCTTAAGAGCATAAACTGTAATATTTGGATCGCAACCTCTTTCATATCTAAAAGAAGCATCAGTACTTAAGCCATATCTTTTAGCCGTTTTTCGAATACTAACAGGATTGAAATAAGCAGATTCTAAAAATATATCAGTAGTTTTTTCAGAAACTCCAGAATCTATTCCTCCATAAATCCCTGCAATACACATTGGTTTAATGGCATTATTAATCATCAAATCATTAGATGAAAGCTCTCTTTCTACTTCATCCAAAGTGGTGAATTTAGCTTTATTCTTAACCGTTGAAATAATAATCTTATCACCCTTAACCTTAGCAATATCAAACACATGTAATGGCTGCCCTATTTCATGAAGAACATAGTTGGTAATATCTACTACATTATTGATAGGTGTTAGCCCAATGGCCTTTAGTTTATTTTGCAACCACTTAGGAGAATTAGCTACTTTAATACCGCTAATACTTACTCCAGAGTATCTAGGACAAGAATCCGTATCCTTTACTTCAACTACAATAGTTTTACTAGTATTCGCAACCTTAAAAGCTTCTACTGATGGTCTGCATATTTCTAATTTAGCACCCTTATGGTTGAGTACTGTCATTAAATCACGAGCAACTCCAATATGTCCCATAGCATCAGAACGGTTTGGTGTAAGCCCAATTTCAAAAACTATATCTGATTCTACTTGGAAATACTTACTGGCAGAAATACCTACTTTTGCATTAGCATCAAGCACCATAATTCCATCTGTTACATTTCCAAGACCTAACTCATCTTCTCCGCAAATCATTCCTTCTGAAATCTCCCCTCTAATTTTACTTTTTTTAATTTTGAAACTTTTATCACCATCATAAAGTGTAGTGCCTATAGTAGCTACTGGTACTTTTTGCCCTAATGCAACATTTGGAGCACCACATATAATTTGTAAAGGATCATCACCGCCAACACTTACAGTAGTGATGGCTAATCTATCAGCATTTGGATGCTGGATTTTAGTAAGCACCTCACCAATCACAACTCCTTTAAGTCCTCCTTTTATGCTTTCTACTTCTTCTATTCCTTCTACCTCTAAGCCAATATCAGTTAATAAAGAGGCAATCTCTTCAGCAGGAAGCTCAAGATTCAAATAGTTTTTAAGCCAGCTGTAAGATATCTTCATTTAGCAGTTGTTTGTAGTAAAGACAAAAGTATAAAAATAGAATAGTAGTTAGTATAATTTTTCATTATTAGAATAAAAAAAAAATAAATCTACTTTTTTACTCTTTTTAAATCTAGTAAATTCATAGCATTACTTTCAAATCCTACTATATTTTTTTGTGAGAAACGCAATACTTTATCATAGTATAACGGTACAACTACAGCATTATTCATAAGAAGTTGATCCATTTTATTATAAAGGATATATCTTTTTTCTAATTCTGTCTCAGATAAAGCTCTTTCATAAATATTATCAAATTCCTTATTACTAAAATGAGTATAATTTGGGCCATTTGGACAAAAATTCTTGCTATAAAAAAGAGAAAGATAGTTTTCAGCATCAGGATAGTCAGCTATCCAACTCCCTCTAAAAAATGACAATTTAGATGTTGCAACCATTTGCCTGTGAGAAGATGGAGGGTTTACATCCACTCTAATATTTAGTCCAATCTCTTGCAAACTATTCTGTATGTATTCGCATAAATCCAAATAAGAAGTAGTAGTAGAAAGTATAATTTCTTGTTTAGTGTCAAAGCCACTTATCGCAATAAGCTCTTTTGCTTTTTCAGGGTTATAGTTATATCCAATAAGATCAGAATTAAAAGAAGGAAGCCCCACAGGAACAAATCCATTTATTGCAGGAGTACCAATATTATTTCTAAGGTATTTGAGCATTTTAATTCTATCAAAACCATAATTAATAGCTTTCCTGATTTCCAAGGGCAAAAAAGGATTGTCAATTAAAAAACCCAAGTATTCCGTATTCAAATAAGGCAAAGATTGTAAGTTTACCTTTTCCTTATACTTTTCTTGAAGCTCTCCAGTATTAGTAAGTATCTCATCTTTATAACTTGCATCAATTCCCGAAATAAAATCTAATTTCCCTTGTATAAATTGCAAGAATGCAGATTGTTTATCTTTAATAAAGGTAATTGCTACTGCATCCAAAAAAGGTAATTGCTCCTCTCCTTCTTTTTCAAAATAATTAGAATTTCTTCTTAGTACTAATTTTACTCCATCTTCCCATAATTGAAATTGAAAAGGACCCGTTCCAATTGGGTGGCGATTAAAATTACCTCCCTCTACAATCTCCTGTGGCACAACTGAGCAATACTGCATACTTAACAAAGATAAGAATGCAGGGAAAGGCCTACTTAATTCAATAGAGAAAATACTGTCATTTACAGAGGAAAACATATATACATTACCTAAAACCCACGCTCCAGGAGCTGCAAATTCCTTATTTAAAAGTCTGTTAAAAGAATATTCAAAATCCGAAGCTACAACGTTTCGTCCAATCCCATTTTTAAATAATTCATGATTATGAAAAGTAATATCATTTCTTAAAGTAAAGGTATAATGCATCCCATCAGAAGAAATCTTCCAATCTTTTGCAATAGCAGGCTTTACATTTAAATTATTATCCAATTGCACCAAACCATTAAATAACTGATTAGTCGCCCATATTGTTGCCTGATCTTTTGCAAAAGCAGGATCTAAAGTACTTATTCCAGCAGACTCATTATACTTAAAAATAAGTAACCCTTCATTCATTCTATCATTTTGACAAGCAGTTATAAATAATACACAAATAAAAAAGCCAGCTCTCCACTTCATAAATAAGTTTTAAGTTGGCTAAATTAAGTAATTAAAATTACCTCATAAGGTTTAGTTCTCCATTATAAACCCAAAGTCTTCCATTAAGATCATAGAGTGCGATATGGTAAAGATAAATACCATTATTCAATTGTTCTCCACTAAAATTAGTCCCATCCCAACCTAAATCAATACTTTCTGATTCAAATATAATCCCTCCCCATCTATCAAATATTTGCATTTCAAAAGATGAAATTCTATTCCCTTCTGCTGCAAATACATCATTCACTCCATCACCATTAGGTGTAAATGCATCAGGAATGAAAAATGTATACTCTGGATTTATATACACAGTTTTAATCATTTCAGAACTACAGCCATCATTACTTGCAGTAAGCGTTACATTATAGCTCTGAGGATTGCTAAAGCTGTAAGTTGGGTTTTCTTCAAATAAATAATCTCCATTGCCAAAACTCCACATAAAAAATATTGCTCCTTCTGAATAATTATAAAAATTAATTTCAGGGGAGATCTCTGATGCAAATAATGTACTTGCTTGAAAATCAGCAATTGGCAAAGGATGCACCTCAATAATTGCCGGCATAATTGTGTCATTTTTACATCCTTCTGATGAAATAACCTCTAAACTTATATCAAAGCTACTTATATAATTATAAGTATGCGTTGGATGCTGTTTGGTTGAAAAATGGCCATCACCAAAATTATAATTCCATTCAACAACATTAGCATTATTAGCATTTGAAAGATAAAATATTTTGGCCTCATCTCCTAAACAAATATCTGATAAAATTTTAAAATTAGCGTTAGGAAGTTTATGTATTATAATTTTTTTACTCAACATACTTTCACATCCTTTGTTAGAAGCCACTGAAAGATTAACCTCAAACATTCCATCAGATGAAAAAGTGTGCATTGTATTTCTAAGAGTTGAAGACCCTTCTAATCCGAAACTCCAATTGTATGAAATAATATTTGCATCAGGGACAAATGAGAAATTATTAAAATTAGTTTCTTTTCCTTTGCAAAATTGTGATGCAACAAAATCAACAACAGGATTTGCAAATACTTCAGCAGTTTTAACTTTAGAGTTACTGCACCCATCTGTACTAATTGCGGTAAGTACTACATCAAATAACCCATATCCATTAAAAATATGCGTAACCATAGAATCAGTAGATGTAAATCCATCATTAAAATTATATTCAACCAGAGCAATACTACTATTAACTACTGAAGATAAATCTGTAAAAATATTCCCATCTCCCTCACAATGATTTTCAATTGCAAAATCAGCTATAGGAAGTTCGTGTACAATTATATCTTTAATAATATTAACTACACACCCCATATCAGAAATCACATTTAAGGTCACATTAAATACACCAGGGGTTACATAAGCATAAGTAGGATTTTGATCTACAGAGACTCCAATTCCATCACCAAAATCATAATTCCAAATTGCGGCATTACTAGATGAGTTGTCCATAAAATTAATAGAATCTCCTAAGCAAGTTTCTTCATCTATTGCAAAGAAATCAGCTGCAGGATTTGGGAAAATGACAATATTTTGCTCTACAGTATCTTTACAAAAATTATTTAAGTTCTCAATGATTAAAGTAATATTATTATTTCCAATATTTAAAACAACATCTACTAGTTGCCCATTTTCGCCAAAACTCCACATGTAAGAATTATTATTAGTAGCCAAACCTGAATTTGCCTCAAAAGATGTAAGATCACCATCACAAAAATTAGCAGCTGTAAAAGTTGCATTCGGAACATCATTATGAACATATACAAATACAGAATCAATTGCAGTGCACAATCCATCACTATGATTTATATAAAAAAACCCACTTGCAATAGGATTTGCTTGTGGATTATCTATGCTTACAGAAGATAATGCGTTAGCAGGGCTCCAAGTAAATAAAGAGGCATTTCCAATAGCATTTAACTGTACTGACTCCCCCTCACAGATTTCTATATTTGCTCCTGCATCAACAATTACTTCATTTACCTTAATCGTGTCATTAGAATTTATAGTTAATTGGCATCCAGAACTATTCTCAATAATTAAAGTAGGGATAAATATTCCAGCATTACTGTATATAGTAGTAGCTAAACTATCGGTAGATATCACCCCATTTCCAAAATCCCACAAAAAATTATCTGTATTAGATACTGTTGGAATAAATGAAACAATATCGCCTTTACAAATTAATGTATCTGATACTATAAAAGTACCCATAGGAATCAGGCCTGACATATCGACAAAGCCATTTTGCAACAAAGTGTCTTTACAGCCAAATGAGTTTTCTACAATTAATGAGACATCAAATAATCCTGAATTTGAAAATAAATGAGATGGATGCTCTATTAATGAAGTTCCTCCATCACCAAAATTCCATAGAAATAAACTTGCATCAGCACTTGATAAGTTTGTGAAATTAGTAATTAAAGGGGGACAGTTTGAATTTAAACTTAAAGCAGAAAAATTGGCGGTTGGAGATAACACTTCAATATGATTACTTAAACTAAAATTATCAGAACAGCCGAAAGAATCTGTAATTAATAAATTAATATTATATAATCCATTTGCTGTAAATTCATGATTTGGATGTAATATATTGCTTGATGTCCCATCTCCAAAATCCCAGAATGAACTAATGCTATTTCCTAGAGAGAGGTTGGAAAACTGCACTTGATCACCTTGACAAATATCCTGAATATTAGAGTTGAAATTAGCTATTGGATGTTGAAAATTAATATACTCTAATCGTTTTAGTGTGTCTTTACAACCGTATATTGATTTTGCATATAATGTCACATCATAGATACCTTCATTATAATAAATATACTGAGGGTTATTTATTATTGAAGTTCCTCCATCTCCAAAATCCCAAGTTACTGAAGTGAAGGGATGATTAGAAAGATCCTCAAATGCAACTAGCATTGAATCACAACCCAAAATATTTGAAATTTCAAAATCAAGAGTTACATCATGTGTATGATACATATTCTCAATCGTCATTGTATCACGGCAATAGTGCAAATCACTAACAATAAGCATTACATCAAAATACCCAGCTGTTGTATAAATATGATTAGGGCCATGACTAATATACCCGTCTCCCCAGTGCACACTGAAGAAAGCAAAATCTTCAGATGTGTTATTTATATGTACTTGTTTAGGCACACAACCAACAGAATCTTTATATCCATTATTAGCATTCACTAAATAATCAAAATTTGCAATAGGTCGTGTAAGTTCTATCTGTTTAGACAAAACATGAGTACAGCCAGTAAGATTATTACTTATTGATAAACTTACAGTATGAATACCTAAATTCGAAAAAGCATGAATAGGATTAAGTAAAGTAGATGAAGTACCATCACCAAAATCCCAAAATACATGATCAGCTCCAATAGACAGATTTTCAAACTGTACTTCTAAAGGATTATCACAATTATAAATTTCCTCAAAAATTGCAGTTGGTTCCATAATCCTTATATAATTATTGATTACTAAAGTATCTTTACAGGCATTAACTCCAGCTATTAAACTAACATCATAATCTCCAGTAAGTGAATATTGGTATATTGGATTTTGAGTATTTGAAAAAACCCCATCTCCAAAATCCCACTTCCAATTATTAGTTCCTATTGAAGATAAATCAGAAAAATTGATATCTTGACCGGCACAAGAAAGAATTGGAGTAGCATTGAAGTTTACTATTGGAGATTTATCAATTTTTATATAATTAGGGAAAGTATCAGATGAAACACAGCCATTATTATTTACCACGAATAAACTGACATCAAATACACCTAAAGTAGTATAAAGATTTGATGGGTTTTGAATATTTGAAAAGTTTCCATCCCCAAAATCCCAACTCCAACTTGCCACATCTATAGTATTATCAGTAAATGCTACATTAAAAGGTATAGAACAACCTAAGGTTGTATCAGCTACAAAAGAAATTGTAGGCTTAGCAAACACCTCTATTGCAGCTGGAAACGTAACACTTGTAGCACACTGACCTGAAATACTTGTTGTTAAAGTAATATCATAAACTCCTACAGTATCAAAACTATGTATAGGATTTTGTAATATTGATATTGTCCCATCACCAAACTGCCATAAGAATGTATTAGGATTATTAGTAGTTATATCAGAAAAAATTACATCCACTTCTTCACAACCAGAATTTGTATTAACAGTAAAATTAGGTGATAAAGAATCTATAACTTCTATTAAATCTGTCATAACTAAAGTATCTATACAACTACCCTCTAGAGCACAAAGAGTTATAGAAAAAATTCCTGAAGCAAAACTATGTGAAGGATTAAGAAGGTTAGATGTTGTTCCATCCCCAAAATCCCAAATAAATGCTGAAGCATTTACACTATGATTTGAAAATGAGACTAACTCAGCTGAATTACAAGAGAAAGTAATATCCGAGGAGAAATCAGCAATAGGGGCTGCATTTACTTCAACTAAATCAATCTCAGTAATCAAGCTTTGACAACCATAAACATCTATTACAGATAATGACACTGAATATTCTCCATTAGTATTATATATATATGTAGGATCTTGAATGTTACTTGTGCCACCATCACCAAAGTCCCATTGCCACGACACTATTGATGTGTTTGTATTAGACAAATCTTTAAAAGTAGTAGTTAAAGGCATGCATCCTGTGGCAGACGAAATTACTTGTAATTCTGCTATCGGATTATCATACACTTTAATTAACGAAAAAGCTATTATTGTATCATTTGTAACTACATCTGAAACTTTTAATATAACATCATAAATTCCTGGTGTGTTATATACTGCTATTGGATTTTTTAAAGTGGAAGTATTACCATTTCCAAAGTCCCATAACCATGATGTTGGGTTGCCAAGAGATAAATCTTGGAATTCAACTACTAAAGAGCCACATCCTGTTGTAGAAGTAATTGTCGTGAAATCTGCCGTTACTTGTGGGGTTGCGCTAAAGAAAACAAGCATAGCTATTAGGACAAGGAAAAGGTATTTATAATGTCTAGTAATTTGTATGGTAAATTTTTTTCTAAATAACAATCTAACTAGTAACAATGTTGTCATAGGTTTAGGTTTTACTTAAACTTAAGTTTTGGAGAACTTATCTGTTATTACGCTTTTAAAATAAAATTTGTTACAAAAACAATAATCCTTTTTCATTTATCTATTTTTGCCATATGTTTAAAGGTAAAAAAGCAGCATTTTATACTTTGGGCTGCAAGCTCAATTTTTCTGAAACCTCTACTATTAGTAGACAACTATCAGATATTGGTTTTATTAAAACTAATTTTAATAGCCCTGCAGATTTGTATGTAATAAATACTTGCTCAGTTACTAAAAATGCAAATCGTGAGTGTAGAAGAATCATCAGAAAAGTTAAAAAAAAATCCCCTACTGCTTTTATTATTGCAACTGGGTGTTTTGCGCAATTAAAACCAGAAGAAATAACAGCTATTAAAGGGGTTGATATGGTATTAGGTGCAAATGAAAAATTCAATTTACCAAAACTACTAACGAATCTAAGTAAACCTAAAGAAGCAGAAGTACATGGATGTGAAATTAATGATTTGGATTATTTCTCTTCTTACTCATTAAACGACAGAACCCGTTCATTTCTTAAAATACAAGATGGTTGCGACTATCCTTGCACTTATTGCACTATACCTCTAGCAAGAGGAAAAAGTAGATGCGATAGCATTGAAAATATCATTAAAAATGCTAAAGATATTGCGTCTAAAGGAATTAAAGAAATTGTTATTACTGGAGTAAATATCGGCGAATTTACAGATAAAAATAAAGGATTTGCTTCCTTAATCAAAGAGCTAGACAACATTAATGAAATTGAAAGGTACAGAATATCATCTATTGAGCCAAATCTCATAACCAATGAAGTAATAAACTTAGTAAAGAGCTCTAATAAGTTTATGCCTCATTTTCATATACCATTACAATCAGGATCTGATATGATTTTAGGCAAAATGAAAAGAAGGTATAGAACAGAATTATATGCAAAAAAACTAAAAAATATTACATCAAATATTAAAGATGTCTGTATTGGTGCTGATGTAATTGTTGGTTTCCCAGGAGAAACTAATCAAGAGTTTGCTAAAACCCTCCATTTTATTAAAAATTTACCAATCTCCTATTTACATGTGTTCTCATACTCTGAAAGAGAAAATACCCCCGCAATAGAATTTGACAATAGGGTAACTAAAAAAACTAAAGTTGAAAGAAGTAAAAAACTCAGGATCTTATCCAATAAATTACAAAAAGCCTTTTATCAAAAATATTTAAATACTGAGCATACAGCACTATTTGAGCATGAGAACCATGAAGGAATGCTTTATGGATTTACAGATAATTACATAAGAGTTAAAGTACCTTTTAATAAACAAATATGCAGAACTAAACAACAAGTAAAACTTCTCAAAATTGACTCTGACGGAATAATAAAAACTAAATTAATACCAACTAAAAACTAATATATGTATCCTACTATTTCCCACCTAATTTATGATTTATTTGGAGTAGATATTCCTTTACCAATACAGACTTTTGGTTTTTGGGTCGCAATGGCTTTTTTAGCAGCAGCATGGATTGTTACTATAGAATTAAAAAGAAAAGAATCAGAAGGTTTTTTGTCATCAGTTAAAGTAAAAGAAATAATAGGGAAAGGACTTAGTCTCCAAGAAATAATTAGCAGCCTACTTGTTGGATTTGGGATTGGTTTTAAGGGTTTTGAAGCCCTATTCCATTATGCTGCTTTAGTAGCAAACCCTCAAGACTTTATATTATCAACTAGAGGTAATTTTTTGGGTGGTCTTTTAATTGCAGCTATTTCAATATACCTTAAATGGAGTGAAAATAAAAAAACAAGATTAGTAACCCCTAAAGAAATTAAAAAAACCATTCATCCTTTTGAATTGGTAGGAAATATGACAATGATTGCAGCATTATCTGGTATTATTGGTGCTAAAATTTTTCACAACTTAGAAAATTTTGACACTTTTTTAGCTGACCCTATTGGACAGCTTATTTCATTTAGTGGACTTACCTTCTATGGAGGGCTTATAGCGGGAGCTATTTCTGTTATTTGGTATGCTAAAAAATACAATATTAATATCAAACATCTTATTGATAGTACAGCTCCTGCTCTAATTCTTGCTTATGGAGTTGGACGTATTGGCTGTCAAATGTCAGGAGATGGTGATTGGGGAATTGATAATTTAGCTCCGAAACCAGAATGGATGAGTTTTTTACCAGATTGGATGTGGAGTTATACTTTTCCTCATAATGTCTTAACTACATCTAGCCACAATCATGATATGATATATATTGATGGATGTTCAGGAACTTTCTGGGACCCTTACTGTTATCAGTTAATTAATCCTGTATGGCCTACTGCCTTTTATGAGGTGGTAATGTCAATTACAATATTTGGGATACTTTGGGCTATACGTAAGCAGATTAAAGTTCCAGGAGCTTTATTCTTTATTTATTTAGCTTTTAATGGGATTGAAAGGTTTTTTATTGAAAAGGTTAGAATAAATACTGAGTATAATATACTGGGAGGTATTACTCAAGCTGAAATTATTTCTTTTTGTTTGCTTTTAACAGGAGTAATAGGCGTAATTTATCTTTATAAAACCCAAAAAAAATTTAAATTATTGGAAAAGAAACGCAAATAATTGTATTCAAAAGAATAAGGTAATTATAAGTAGTAGTTTTTTCATTTATTCTAAAACTATTCTTTTTTTATAGTCTAAAGATTTATCCAAGAGGAGTTCCTCCAGATAAATTTTTATCAACATATCTAACAAGTAGAAGACCAAGTATGACTGCTAAAATGGCCATTGTTATTATTATTGGCAGCCATATTCTTTTAAATTGATTTAATGGTTTATTGACTTCTCTGTTATTTCTCAATGGAGTTATAGCATTCCTACAGCTTTCACATTTACAAGAGTTAAGATCAATGCCCATCTTGATAAGATGATCGTGATATTTTTTGATTTCTTCTGTTTTCAATGTATCTTCCTTCACCTTTAAAGCATCAGCAAAAGGAAAAGAAGCATAACTCACATTGCTAGATGTAGTTATTGTAATTAGTAATAAAAGTAATTTTTTCATAACACAAAGAAACACAAATGAAAAGGAAGTATTATGCCAAGCATAATAATAAGAAAAAAGTCGGGGCAGCAAGCTTTCAAACTAAAAATTGTTCCGCTTCTTGCACCGCTAATCAACGCTTGTAGGATCTCCTCCAAAAAGGAGAATTACAAACGTTATAAAAGCTGATACTAAGAAAATAATTAATGACAATATGAAGCCAGTAATAGCTAAGCCTTTTAACTTTTTATTGAAGCCAATTGCTCCAAAAACAATACCTAATAATGCAATTATAGTTGCAGCTAATGGATTGGATAATGCACCTAAACTAAGTAATGTGCAAGTTAAGGAAAGAATACTCCAAACAGGTTGACTGTTCCCATAATTTGGAGATTCAATAAGTTCTACAACTTCTGTTTGTGTTTTTTCCGTAACAGGGAAAGAAGCATAACTCACATTGCTAAATGTAGTTATTGTAATTAAAAGCAATATTATTTTTTTCATAAATCAAAGAAAAACAAATAAAAAAGAAATGTTATGCTAAGCATAGTAAAACAGAAAAAGTCGGGGTAGCAAGACTAAAACTTACTAGATATGACAACTCAAAAGGTCCCCTAATAGGTCCCTCCTATTTTTATACATCAAAACTACACTCCAAATATATTAAACTTATTGAAGAACTAATTTCTTATTAATCACTCCATTATTAGTTTCTATTTCTAAGAAGTAAATACCTTTAGTGTATTTATTTAGATTAATAGACTTAACATACTCTCCTACAAACTGTTGCAGGTCATCTTCTATCAGTTACTTTCCTATAACATTAAGAACTCTAACTCTTAAGTCTTGTACAGTTTCACTTGTAAAGGAAATGTTAAATACATCTCTTGATGGGTTAGGATAAATATCTAAGTTAGTAATAGATTCTCCACCTGCTACTCTTACTGTTGGCTGCGTCCAATACACTAATGATGTCCAAGACAATGAGAAGTAAGCGCCACCATTTGGATCACAGAAAGTTCTAGCTTGTCCTCTGTAAGTCTCTCCTGGTGTTAACCCATTCTTATTCTTAGTATTCGTACCATAAGCAACTCCCATTCCTCCAATCTGGAACCAGTCTGGATCTGTAGGATTTGAAATAGAATCAACTCTTGCTTTCAATCTTACAAATGAGTAAACACCATTGGAAGCAACCCAAGTAAACGTTGCTTTAGTAGGGCTAGCTCCGTAAACTTGTAAGTTCCCAACATTAGGACAGTTATCAGCAG
>JAYZYW010000067.1:0-14707 GCA_036139835.1 Bacteroidota bacterium | reverse complement strand
ATCAGCTTCAGTAGTTACATAAGCATAATTTCCCCAAGTTTTTATATCTCTCCAAGTAGAATTTAAATCAGCTATATAAAATTCTTCTATAGGAATAGTCGGATTTGAAACATTAACACAAGAAAATCCATCATTTAAACCGACAAGAGCATACTCATCTTCACTAATAGGATCAACCCATCCCCAAATATCATTTCCTTCTGTTGTATTCCATTCATAACTACTAATTAATGCCATATTATAATTGTTCTGACCAAATGTAAATAATGGGCTAATTAATAGGGTAAATAATATTTTTTTCATATTTAAATATTTATTGCAAAGGTAATAAATATCTCCTAAGATTAATGGATATTTTTTTGTGTATTGAATTTATATTTCAAGTGTAATTTGCCCACCTGTATATTCATCATCCTCATCTTTAGAAGAATTTATTTTTTTGTTTTCTGTAGTTGTATTGGTTATCTCTAATTCAATTTTTTTTTGAATTTTGGTACTATCTTGTTTAGTTTTTTTTGTTCTTTTTTCTATATCTATTATCTCTGCTTCGGTCTCTGTTTTTTCAATTAGGGCTTCTTCATAAGGCAATGGGTCTATTAGTTTAATCTTTTTTATTTTTTTAGATGTTAACTTATTCCCTAAAGTTTTTTCTCCTTTAATAGTTATAAATTCTGCAATATTTATTATTTCAATCCGTCTTTTCTCCCCTTTTTGTTTAACAAAAATAAGTTCCACTTGAGGTCTCCAATCCGTACTTACAACTTCAAGTTGACTATCTTTATGATTAGTAATAAAACTAAAACGAGACATAGTGTTTTTAACTAAAAAGCGTTTTACATAATATGTCTTTTTATGGCCATCAAAATATATAACAGCAATAGGTTTATTAGGGTTGTTTTGTTCAATATGAATCATATCTTCATCAAAATGATTAGAGATATCAAAAGATTTTAATTCAATTTCTCCTGATTGATGAATGGTAAGAATTTTATCTTTTGCTTTAAAAGCTCCTAATAACTCTCCTCTTTGATCTACATTTAACCTTTGAACTGTATGATCAAACCAAATTTTTCGAGCAGATAATGTAGAAACTCCGGTTGCTTTAAGCTCGACTTTATTAACTGTGTTTTTTGTGACAATATTTCCTCCTGCTCCTTTTCCCTTAATAGTTAACTCAGCAAAATCAATATCAATTTTAAATATTTTTAATTTTGCTCGTTTTTTCAGATGAACTGTTACAGTTTCAGCTTCACCATTAGGATTTGCGGTTAAATATAGTACCCTACTTCCTTGTACTGATTTTGTAAGACTGTAATCTTTTCCCCTAGTAATTGAGTTAACAGGGAATCGCTTCATCATAGCATTACCTGATTCCCCATCTTTATAAATCATGTTATAAATTGTACGATCATCTTTCTTTTTAAATACTCCACAATAAATAATACCTTTTCCTACGAATACTTTGCTATCAATTTTGACAACTTGCATGGTTCCATCCTTTTTAAATATAATAATGTCATCAATATCTGAACAATCGCAAACAAATTCATCTTTACGCATAGAAGTACCGATAAAACCGTCTTCTCTATTTACATAGAGTTTTTTACTAGCCACCACTACTTTTGTAGCGTCAATACTTTCGAAAGTTTTAATTTCAGTTTTACGCCCTTTTCCTTTACCATATTTAATTTTCAGATTCTTGAAATAATTAATTGCGTAAGCAGTTAGATTCGCTAAATATTCTTTTGTTTTTGCTATACTTTCCTCAAGCTTTAAAATATCCTCAATAGCTTTATTTAAATCAAATTTAGTAATTTTCTTAATCTTGATTTCGGTAAGCCTTTCAACATCTTCATTAGTTACAGTGCTTAATAATTGTTTAGTATGTGGTATTAATTGTTTGTGTATCGTGCTAATTATTTTTTCCCAATTATCTAGTTCTTCGATTTCATGATAAATTCTATTTTCAATAAAAATTCTTTCTAAGGATGAAAAATGCCATTTTTCTTCTAATTCATTGAGAGTTACTTGAAGTTCTTTTTTTAATAATTCAAGAGTATGATTTGTTGATTGCTGTAAAATATCAGAAACCCCAATAAACTTTGGTGTGTCATTCTCAATGACACAAGCCAAAGGTGATATTGAGATTTCACAATTGGTAAAACTATAAAGTGCATCTATTGTTTTATCTGGAGATATTCCTGGTGGAATAGTGATTGCAATCTCTACATTTTCAGCAGTATTATCTTCAACTTTTTTGATCTTAATTTTCCCTCTATCATTCGCTTTTAGAATAGACTGAATTAACGATGAAGTAGTTGTTGAAAATGGCAATTCTGAAATGATTAGTGTATCCTTACTTTCTTGATAGATTTTAGCTCTTACCCTAATTCTTCCTCCTCTTCTACCATCATTATAATTACTGAAATCAGCACTTCCTCCACTAAAAAAATCAGGCATTATTTTTGGCTTTACTCCTTTTAATACTTTTATAGAAGCGTCAATTAATTCATTAAAATTATGAGGTAAAATTTTAGTGGATAACCCAACAGCAATCCCTTCAACGCCATGAGCTAAAAGTAACGGGAACTTAATAGGAAGAGTTTGTGGTTCCTTTCCTCTGCCGTCATAACTGGATGACCAATTTGTAATTTTTTTGTTGTAAACAACATCAACAGCAAAAGGTGTTAATCTTACCTCAATATATCTGGGTGCTGCTGCTCTATCACCAGTAGCAATATTCCCCCAATTTCCTTGCATATCAAGAAGTAATTCTTTTTGTCCTACTTGCACTATTGCATCACCGATTGAAGCGTCACCATGAGGGTGATATTTCATAGTATGACCAATTACATTAGCTACTTTATGATACCTTCCATCATCCATTTCTTTTAATGAATGTAAAATTCTTCTTTGAACAGGTTTTAATCCATCATGAATGTGAGGAACTGCACGTTCTAAAATAACATAAGAAGCATAATCCAAAAACCAATTTTTATACATGCCCGAAACATGGATTACTTCTTCTTGAGTATTTTTGTTTTGTTCTAAATTTTCCTCTTCCATCTAATTGTTTTTTGCAATTATTCTATCTAAAATACGGCTTATTTTTCTAATTTTTTTTTTTGAGATCAAAGTGAGATTAAATCGTTTTATTATTTTCTTTTTCTTGTCAGTTTCTATTTTCAACATCAATGTTTTATTAAATGATAATGGTCTATTAAAAAATGCATAATCTACCAACATTATATGAGGCACATCTACAAAATTTTTTTCTTGAAATATCTCAGCAATGGGTCTAAATGATGTTATTTGAATTACATAAGGATCTATCTTAATATCATAATAATAGGCTCCAACTATGCTGAAGTAAAATAAAATTATGCCACTAAATATAATATATATGGTATTTTCTAAAAAAAAATGTCCAATACCTGAGAATGATAAATATTTAATAAATATTAAAGGCATTACAATTGTTAGAATAAAAAATGCAAATAAGCCTCCAAGAAAGAAAGATATTTGTATTTTATTATTCAATTTTATTTTTTCTTTAGGCATCTAAAATGTCTTCTTCTACTCTTAAATTATCAATAATAAACTCTTGTCTTTCTTTAGTATTTTTACCCATAAAATATGCTAATAAATTCTGTATTCTATCTTCTTTAGCTAAAATTACAGGGTCTAATCGCATCTCAGGACCAATAAAGTGTTTAAACTCATTAGGAGATATCTCGCCTAAACCTTTAAATCGTGTTGTCTCAGCAGATTTTCCAATTTTTACTAATGCATCTTTTCTTTCCTGCTCATTATAACAATAAATTGTTTTATTTTTATTTCTAACTCTAAATAATGGAGTTTCTAAAATGTAAACATGCCCCTCTTTTACTAACTCTGGGAAAAACTGTAAAAAGAAAGTAAGCAATAGCATTCTAATATGCATTCCATCTACATCAGCATCTGTTGCAATTACAATTTTATTGTATCGCAAATTATCAATTCCTTCCTCAATATTTAATGCTGCTTGCAAAAGATTAAACTCCTCATTCTCATATACAACTTTCTTAGTAAGTTCGTATGAATTTAGAGGTTTCCCTCTTAAACTAAATACAGCTTGAGTTTGAATATCCCTGGTTTTAGTAATCGATCCTGATGCCGAATCTCCCTCGGTAATAAAGAGTGTAGAGTTTATTCTACTTTCTTTATTATGGTCATTATAGTGCACCCTGCAATCTCTTAATTTTTTATTATGTAAACTTGCTTTTTTTGCACGTTCTCTGGCTAATTTCTTTACCCCATACATCGCCTTACGTTCATACTCAGCTATTTTGATTTTTTTTTCAATAACTTCAGAGACTTCAGTATTTTTATGTAAATAATTATCTAAATGTTTCTTTAAAAAATCCTGAATAAAAGTAAGCACTGTAACTCCATTAGGCTCCATTTCAGTTGAACCTAGTTTTGTTTTAGTTTGGGATTCGAATATTGGTTCAATTACTTTAATACTGATAGCGGCATTAATTGCTTGTCTGATATCAGATGCATCATAGTTTTTTCCAAAAAAATCTCTTATTGTTTTAACTAAAGCTTGTCTAAAAGCTCCCTGATGCGTACCACCCTGTACAGTATGTTGTCCATTAACAAATGAGTAATATTGCTCGGAATATTGATTTTTACAATGGGTAATTGCAACCTCAATATCAGCTGCTCTTAAATGTATAATTGGATACAATATCTCAGCATCTATTCTTTGCTCTAAAAGATCAAAAAGACCATTTTCAGAATAAAATTTTTCACCATTAAAAATTATTATTAACCCTGGATTGAGATAACAATAATTCCACATCATTTTCTCTATGTATTCATTGATGAATCTGTATTTCCCAAATAGTTCCTCATCAGGGATAAAAGAAACTTTAGTTCCCTTTCTGCTAGAAGTATCTTGTATAGGCTCTTCATTAGTAATATCTCCTTTTGAGAATGCTACTAACTTATTTTTCCCATCACGAACGGACTTAATTTCAAAAAAAGATGAAAGTGCATTCGCAGCCTTTGTTCCTACTCCATTTAGCCCAACAGACTTTTTAAAAACTTTAGAATCATATTTTGCTCCTGTATTTATTTTAGATACACAATCAATTACTTTTCCAAGAGGAATACCTCTCCCAAAATCACGAACAGAAACTTTATTATTCTTTACATTAACTTCAATAGTTTTCCCATTTCCCATTACAAACTCATCAATGGAGTTGTCAAGCACCTCTTTTAGCAAAATATAAATACCATCATCAGGAGATGAGCCATTTCCTATTTTCCCAATGTACATACCAGGTCTCAATCTGATGTGTTCTTTCCAATCTAACGATCGAATACTATCTTCATTATAGGTTGCTTTATGCATTCTTATCCTTATTTATCGTTATTAAAAATAAAAAACAAATATAAAATACTGAGAGAATTAATCTGATGGGATACCCCTGCGTTATCAACAGGGTTTTCAACTAAGAAATAAAAAATTTCAAAATAATAAAATACTAGCAGTAAAATTTTAATTATACATTAAAACGAAAATGCATAATATTTCCATCTTTTACAACATATTCTTTTCCTTCAACCGATAACCTGCCATTGTCACGACAAGCTTGCTCTGATCCTAATGAAATAAAATCATGATAATCCATTACTTCTGCTCGAATAAATCCTTTTTCAAAATCAGTATGAATAACTGCTGCTGCTTGTGGCGCCCTGGTTCCCTTAACAATAGTCCAAGCCCTGACTTCTTTAACTCCTGCAGTAAAGTATGTTTGTAAATTTAATAATTTATATGTTGCTTGAATTAAATAGTGAACCCCAGGCTTATCTAAACCCAATTCTTTTAAAAACATTATTTGTTCTTCAATATCTTTTAATTCTGCAATTTCAGCTTCAATAGCAGTGGCAATTACAAGTACTTCTACAGCTTCATTTTTAACAGCCTCTTTTACAGCTTCCACATGTTTATTCCCTATTTTTACGGATGCTTCATCAACATTACACATATAGATTACAGGTTTAGATGTAATTAAATGTAAATCAGAGATAATATTTAATTCTTCTTCCGTTGAATTTAGACTTCTTGCTGAATTACCAGCTCCTAAATGCGTGATATATTTCTCAGTTGCAGCAATAATTTTTTGAGCAGCTTTATCGCCTGATTGAGCAATCCTGAGATTTTTATTACGCAGTTTTTCAAGTGTTTCCAAATCTTTTAATTGTAATTCCATATCAATAGTTTCCTTATCTCTTACAGGATCAACTGAGCCGTCAACATGAACAATGTTATCATCTTCAAAACATCTTAAAACATGAATAATTGCATTTGTTTCTCTGATATTTGCTAAAAACTTATTGCCAAGCCCCTCTCCTTTACTAGCTCCTTTAACTAATCCTGCAATATCAACTATCTCTACTGTAGCTGGTATTATTTTTTCAGGATTTACAATTTTTGATAAGGCCTCTAATCTATCATCTGGAACAGATATAATCCCAATATTAGGTTCAATTGTGCAAAATGGAAAGTTAGCGGATTGTGCTTTTGCTTTTGACAAACAATTAAATAAAGTTGATTTTCCTACATTTGGTAATCCTACAATTCCACATTTTAAAGCCATAATGCCATTTTTAGAAAGGTTTGCAAAGATATAATTTTAGCAAATAGGTTAAAAAAAAATAAGATTATTTTGTCAATAATGCGTTAATAAATTCAAATATGTTTCGTTGGCTTTAATGTAACAAAATACTTGTATTCTTAAATTTGTACTTACATAATTAAAATTAAAAAAGTAAAAAAAATGCCAACTATTAGCGAATTAAAAAATACAGTTACACAAATCAGAAGAGATATAGTTAGAATGGTGCATGCTAATAGTTCTGGGCACCCAGGAGGTTCTTTAGGTTGTGCTGAATTTTTAACGGCTCTCTATTTTGAGATAATGAATCACAATACTAATTTTACTATGGATGGTATTGGAGAAGATATTTTCTTTCTGTCTAATGGTCATATTTCTCCAGTATTTTATGCTGTTTTATCACGTAGAGGATATTTTGATATTACAGAATTAGCAACTTTCCGGAAAATAGATAGTCGTTTACAGGGACATCCTACAACTCATGAGGGCCTTGAAGGCGTGCGAATGGCATCAGGATCATTAGGTCAAGGGTTATCTACTGCAATTGGCGCAGCACTCACTAAAAAACTAAATAATGATGATAGTCTTGTTTATACTTTACATGGTGATGGAGAATTACAAGAAGGGCAAGTATGGGAGGCATTTATGTATGCAGCTGGTAAAAAAGTAGATAATCTTATTGCAACTATTGATTATAACCAAAAACAAATTGACGGATCTATTAATGAAGTTCTTCCTATGGGTAATCTTACTTCTAAATTATTAGCTTTTGACTGGATTGTTTTAGAAGAATTTCATGGAAATAATATTGAAGCAGTTATCAATATATTAAATAAAGCAAAAGAATGTACCGGAGAAGGCAAACCAGTTGCCATTATACTTCATACTGAAATGGGTAATGGAGTTAACTATATGATGGGGACGCATAAATGGCATGGCTCTGCTCCTAATGATGAGCAATTAGCTGATGCACTATCACAAAATCTTGAAACTTTAGGTGATTACTAAAAGAATCAAAATAGTATTGATGAGCACTCTCCTATTTATGTTGAGTTTTTCTGCTATGGCTCAAAAAAAGAAAGAGCCTATTAATCGTATACTTTTTATTTTTGACGCCTCACAATCAATGCTTGGAAGATGGCAAAGTGGGAGAAAAATTGATATTGCTAAGAACCTTTTAAGTAATATGGTTGACTCTTTAAAAAATATTGAAAATCTTGAGATAGGATTAAGGGTTTACGGACATAAAAGTGGTTATCCTCCACAAGATTGTGATGATACTCATTTAGAAGTAAATTTTTTAAAAGCCAATCATGCAGTTGATATTATTAAAAAAAAATTATCAGTTATAAAATCTAGAGGTACAACCCCAATTGCCCGATCACTTGAAGAAGGGTCAAAAGATTTTCCTGAAGACAATGCCAGGAATATTGTTATTTTAATTACTGACGGAAAGGAGGAATGTGGAATGGATCCATGTGCAGTTTCACGATTATATCAACGCAAAGGAATTATTCTCAAACCTTTTGTTATTGGCGTTGGACTTGATGAGAGTTGGAAAAAATCATTTGATTGTGTAGGTCGTTTTTTTGATGCAAGCCGAGAACAAGATTTCACCAATATATTAAATATTGTTATCTCACATGTTATTGATAATACAACAGCACAAATTAATCTATTAGATGCAAATGGAGAACCTACTGAAACTAATGTAAATATAACTTTTTACAATGAATTTACAGGAATTGCAAAATATAATTATGTGCATACTATGAATGCTTACGGGTATCCTGACACTATGATAATTGATCCTGTTTTATCCTATAAAGTTGTTGCTCATACCATCCCGCCAGTTAGCATTGAAAATATAACGCTTAATCCTGGAAAGCATACTATAATTCCTTTAGAAACACCTCAGGGTAAATTAAAAATAAAGATGAATTCAAAAATAAACTACCAATATATTGTACGTCCTGCAGGAGTTGACACCACTTTAAATATTCAGCAAATTAATGAAGTAGAAGAATACCTTATTGGAAAATATGACATTGAGCTTTTAACTTTGCCAAGACAAAAATTTTATAATGTTGAAATTTTACCCATTGAACCTACTGTTTATTCTATACCAACACCTGGGTTAGCAAATATTATACTTCCATCAAAAGGATATGGAGGATTGTATGTGCAAAATGGTGATCAGTTAGAACAAATTTACCATTTTAAAGGTGTGAAAACAGAACACAAGCTTACTTTGCTTCCTGGAAATTACAAAATAGTTTTTAGGGCAAAAACAGCTAAAGGATATATGTATACTATCGAAAAAAGTTTTAAAACAAAATCAGGGAAATATGAGCTGATTAAAATTTATTAAATATGGAAATGAAAGATACACGATCAGG
This sequence comes from Bacteroidota bacterium, assembly GCA_036139835.1. Classification (GTDB taxonomy): domain Bacteria; phylum Bacteroidota; class Bacteroidia; order Flavobacteriales; family BACL11; genus BACL11. The sequence goes on along the minus strand of JAYZYW010000067.1, from coordinate 5,640 downwards.
ATTTGGAGCAGGCTTAACTGAATTAGGAAAAATAAACCAAAATGTAGTAGCACTTTGTGCTGACCTCACTGGATCACTAAATATGAATGATTTCCAAAATGAAAATCCTGAACGATTTTTTCAGATTGGAATTGCAGAAGCTAATATGATAGGAATTGCAGCTGGTATGACTATTGGAGGTAAGATTCCCTTTACAGGAACATTTGCTAATTTTTCTACCTCAAGAGTATATGATCAAATAAGACAATCTATTGCATATTCAGGAAAAAATGTGAAGATTTGCGCATCTCATGCTGGTTTAACTCTAGGTGAAGATGGCGCAACTCATCAAGTTCTTGAAGATATTGGCATGATGAAAATGTTACCGCATATGATTGTTATCAACCCTTGTGATTATAATCAAACAAAAGCAGCAACTATTGCAATTGCAGACTATTTTGGACCAGTATATTTAAGATTTGGAAGACCAAAAGTTCCTAACTTTACGCCAGCTAATCAAGATTTTGAAATTGGAAAAGCTTTACACCTTAAAAAAGGCAATGATGTTACTATTTTTGCGACAGGACACTTAGTTTGGGAGGCTCTTGAGGCCACTAAAATATTAGAAAAAGAAGGTATCTCAGTTGAAGTAATTAATATTCATACCATAAAGCCTTTAGATAATGAGGCTATTTTAAAAGCAGTTAAGAATACTAAATGTGTCGTTACGGCTGAAGAGCATATGTTAAATGGTGGACTAGGAGATAGTATTGCACAATTATTATCAAGAAAGCTTCCTACTCCTATTGAAATGGTTGGGGTTAATGACACTTTTGGAGAAAGTGGACCACCAATGAAATTGATGAAAAAATATGGGTTAACTAGTGATAATATTATCACGGCTGCTAAGAAAGTAATTGCTAGAAAATAACTTTACTATCTTTGGGATACAACTATTTAAAATGAAAAAAATACTATCTCTTGTTATTTCTTTATTTGTAAATACTGTTTTTGCACAAGTTCAGCTCTTACCTTCTATTGGCTTAAGTACTCAGCCTTTGGATACTGATTCTATTTGCACTATTATTCCAAGAACTCAAGGAAATCCTTGGATTCCAGTAAGTGTTGGAGATACAATGGCAGATTTTACACTTTGGGATCTAAATGGAGATTCTGTTAACCTCGCATCAATTTTATCCTCAGGAAAAAGAGTATTGATGGTTGCTGGGAGTTATACTTGTCCTGTTTTTAGAAATCATATGCCTGATTTAAATGATGTCTCTGCTCAATTTGGCAATCAAATTGAGTGCTTTGTTGTTTATACAGTAGAAGCACATCCTACAGCAAGTCCAATGCCTAATAGTGGAAATGTAAACCCAACCAATCCACCTTATTATCAACCCAATACTTATGTTGAAAGAGAAGCAATAGTGCAAGATTTATTGAATGGGGTTAATGGCCCCCCAACAGGAAATTATATACCTGTTCCGGTTAGTGTTCCTATTTATATTGATGGACCTTGCAATGAATGGTGGCAGTATTATAATGGACCGAACAATGCTTATTTAATAGATACAAATGGCGTCCTATTTGCTTACCATAATTGGTTCAATAATTCTAATCCTCCGAATGGACAAGCAACCAATATTTGGTGTGATATTGATAGCTTGTTAGGAGTAACTTCTGGAGGCTGTACGCAAGTAACATCATTAACAGGTACTTTTGATTTTCAATTAAAACCAAACGAAACTATACCAACATTTGGTAATGCGGGTGATATTATTGACATTTTTGGTGAAATAATAAATAACTCTAATGATGGTGTAAAGGTAAATATTGAAAGAGTCATGAATACACTGCCTTCAAATACTTGGGAAAGCTCAATGTGTATTGGAGTATGTTTTCCGCCTAATCAGGATACGGCATCTGCTATTATAGCAGCTGGAGATACCCTGGATTTTTCTTTTCATTTTTTTACTGACCCTTTAATGATGGGGCCAGATACTGGAAGAGCAAGGGTTAGGTTCACTAATGCAAATGGAGGACAACAATATGTGATTCAAAATTATAGAGGCATTACCTATGACCAATCAACCGAAGTTATAGACCTTTCTAAGATTAATTCCAGATTGAGTAAAATTGTCAACTTATTAGGTAAAGAAGAAAAACAAAGAAATAATCATATTCAGATTCATCTTTTTGATGACGGCAGGATAGAAAAAATAATTGTTATAGAATAATAGGATCTAACTTCTTACTTTTGTCAAATGAGTAATGCAAAAGACATCTTTAAACTTTATCAAGCACAAACTTTTCCACATCCTTCATGTTTAGAGATTGAATCTGCAGAAGAAAGTTATATTACAGATATTAATGGAAAAAAGTATCTTGATTTTGTAGCTGGAGTTTCTGCTTGTACTTTAGGCCACTCCAACCCTATTATTACAAATGCTATAAAGGAGCAATTAGACAAGTACACTCATGTTATGGTATATGGAGAGTATATTCAATCTCCACAATATAAATTAGCCAAACTATTAGCAGATAATCTTCCTAAAAGCTTAAGCACAACCTATTTTACAAATTCAGGAACTGAAGCCATTGAAGGTGCTATGAAATTAGCAAAAAGAGCAACAGGAAGAGCTGAAATTATTTCTTGTAAGGACTCTTATCATGGCTCAACGCAAGGGGCACTAAGCATTATGGGTAATGAAGAATATAAAGCGAACTACCGTCCTTTGATACCTAATTGCAATCAAATTATTTATAATGATGTAAGCTCATTAAAAAACATAACTGAGCAAACAGCAGCTATTGTAATTGAAGCCATCCAAGGAGCAAGTGGATTTATTACTCCTAAAAACAACTTTTTACAAGAAGTAAGAAAAAAATGCACAGAGACAGGAACACTTTTAATTTTTGATGAAATACAGACTTGTTACGGTAGATTAGGAACGCTATTTGGATTTGAAAAATATCATGTAACTCCTGATATTTTATGCATTGCAAAAGGAATGGGAGCAGGAATGCCAATTGGTGCTTTTATTTCTTCTTGGGAACTCATGAGCCTTTTAGCTTTTGAACCTAAATTAGGACATATTACAACCTTTGGAGGGCATCCTGTAAATTGTGCGGCATCTCTTGCTTGTTTAGAATATTTGCTTTCTTCTAATATAATAAAAGAAGTAATAGATAAAGAACAACTTTTCCGAACGCACCTAAAACATCCAAAAATTATTAAGATAAGAGGGAAAGGACTTATGCTTGCTATAGAATTTGAAGATGAAGAACTAGCTAAGAAGGTAGTAGAGAAATGTTTAGAAAACGGACTTATTTTATTTTATTTTCTATTTACTAAAACGGCAATTCGCATTACTCCACCCCTTACTATTACACAAGAGGAGATCATTAAAGGTTGTAAAATAATTGCTAATATCCTTAGGGGATAGTAATTAGTTCTACTTTGTTAATTTTATTGTTGCTCCTTTAACTTTAGCATCAACATCAGCCTTTTGCCACCAAAGGTATCTTGGCCCATCGTTAAATACATTATATTTTTTCACCTCATATTTTGGAAAGAAAAATAAATCAACATCTGGGTTCTCTTCAATTAATTGCCTTTCTATAGTAGATGATGCTTCTGCTGTAGCTCCAGACCATATAAAATTATTAATAGTTCCAGCTATTGGTAGTGACAATAGAAGTCCAGGCACAAGCCCTAATCTTTTATCTCCAGTTGAATATGAATTTGAAACAGTTACGTATTCAGATCCATTCCATTCAGTTGATTCATAAGTGTCTTTTTTCTCCCCAAAAATAGGCTGCATTACAGAAGTAGTAAAAAAGTAATCAAGGCTTAATAAAGTTAAAATAGGTAATATTTTAGGTGTTTTAGTTAATGCAACACCGTTAAAATATAAAATCATACCATTCTTACGTTTATATTTCTTTTGTGAAATTGGTATACCCCAGAAAGCTTCTCCAGTACTTTGTATATCTGATAATTCTTTAATATCGTATTCATTCTCAAATAATAGAGGTCGTTGATCTCTAGCTGCATTAGATGTATATAATGATTTAGAACAACCGCTAAATAAGAGGCATACAGTAATTGATAAATAGAAAGCTTGTAATAATTTCTTCATAATTTTTAGATATTTAATTTACTACTTAATTCTTTTTTTAGTTTGTTTTCTTATTCCTATTGTTTTTATTCATATTCCGAATTTCAATAATACAAAAAAATATAATTATATAGATGGGTTACAACTCTTTACTTCCCATTACTTTTATCATTTAACATAGGGACAAATGAAAAATTCCCATGAGTTGTTATTTTAGTTTCAGTTTCTGATATTTTTTCAATCAAATGCATTATTTGGATATTTCCTTCTCCAATTGGAGCAATCATCCTGCCTCCTACTTTTAGTTGCTCTATCAAATCCTTAGGGATAAAAGGAGCTCCACAGGTAATAATTATCTTATCGAAAGGAGCAAGCTTAGGCAATCCTTTATAGCCATCACCATAAAAAAAGCTACAACTATACCCTAATGTAGGTAAAAAGCCTTTCGTTTTTTGAAACAGTTCTCTTTGCCTTTCAATGGTATATACATCAGCATCTAATAAGCAAAGTACTGCTGCTTGATAACCTGAACCAGTACCCACTTCCAAGACTTTTTCATAATGATTTAACTCTAGTAATTGTGTTTGAAAAGCCACTGTGTAAGGTTGTGAAATAGTTTGTCCAGATCCTATTGGAAAGGCTTTGTCCTGATAAGCAAAATTAACAAATGCATTATCTATAAATAAATGTCTAGGAATTGCATTTATAGCTTCTAATACTTTAATATCTTTAATTCCTTTACCTCTTAATTCTTCAATTAATTGCCTGCGCAACCCTTGATGCCTAAAACTATCTGCCATTCTTTATTTCTCAATCAATCTTTTAACCTATTTTTGAAGTCAATTATTAATACAAAAAAACAATAAATTTTTATTTTTTACATTAAATAGTAAGTGTAAATTACACAGCAAATTGTTAATAGATAAATATGAACAGAATAATAGTACTACTCCTACTGATTAGTATTTTTTCTTGTAAAAAGGAGAATATTAATGAAGTGCCTTCATATATCACTATTGAAAGTATAACATTAGATGAAAATTCAACTCATAATATTACTGATGCTTGGGTTTATATTGATGATGATTTGCAAGGAATTTATGAGCTTCCTGCTAACTTCCCACTATTAGCACAAGGCAAGCACAAACTTAGAGTTAAAGCAGGTATAAAAGATAATGGAATAGCAGGGACAAGAGTCTCTTATCCATTTTACTCTTCATATATTGTAGAAGATCAAGAATTTACCCCAGAGGTAACAATGGCGATTACCCCTGAAGTTAGTTATCTTGAAAGTGCTAACTTTTTTATTGAAGACTTTGAAGGGATTGGCATGGATTTAGACACAACATCAATCTCTGATACTTCAATAATTGAATTTGATACTGGAATTAATAAATATGGTGGTGGAATATTAATTGATTCTTTAAGTACTTTTGAAATCACTACTGATGAACTTAATAATCTTCCTCAAGCAGGAGCGCCTGTTTATTTAGAGCTTGATTATAAGTGTAATACATCGTTTTTAGTTGGCATATAT
>JAYZYW010000066.1:0-47763 GCA_036139835.1 Bacteroidota bacterium | reverse complement strand
GTTATAGACGATGACGTTGATAGGTCATAAGTGTAAGTGTAGAAATACATTCAGCTGAGTGATACTAATTACCCGTAGACTTTGAAAATTAGCTATATATATTCATTACGATTTATGTCATAATATTTAAAAATATTATGGTGACTATAACGCTAGGGTCCACCTCTTCCCATTTCGAACAGAGAAGTTAAGCCTAGTTGTGCCGATGGTACTAGAGTAAAATCTGGAAGAGTAGGTAGTTGCCGCCCTATAGAAAAAAGTCCTAATTCGAAAGAATTAGGACTTTTTTTAGTTTATGATTTTTTATAATCTGGAACTATGAATTAATTGGGTGTGTATTGTTATAATCTATTTTCCGTTAGCCAATCATTAATCTTATTTGCTACTTCTTTAAACACTTTTGGGTCAAAAGGAGACTTAATATTTGCTAGTTTAACTAAATCTAAAAATGACATTGACCCTCCAGCTTTACATAATCTTAAATAATCTTCCCAAGTCTTTTGTTTATTTTTTTGCATTTTAATCCAGAATTGGAAAGCACAGACTTGAGCTAATGAATAATCTATATAATAAAAAGGCATAAAGTATATATGTCCTTGAGCTTGCCATGTCCCACCTTGCTTAAAGAATTCTAAATCATCATAATTTTTGCTAGGGAAATACATGCTTTCTAGTTTTAACCATTCTTTTTTTCTTTCTTTAGGAGTAGCATTTGGATTTTCATATATCCAGTGCTGAAAATGATCTACAATTGCTAGCCAAGGTAGTGTGCATAATGAATCAGCAAGATGTTTATAAAGAAATTTTTCAGTATCTTCTTTGAAGAATAAATTCATCCAATCCCATGTTAAGAATTCCATACTCATAGAATGAATTTCACATGCTTCATATGTAGGCCACAAATATCTATCTAGAGGTTGTTTTCTGCTTTGGTATCCTTGAAAAGCATGCCCCGCCTCATGAGTAAGTACAGTTATATCATGATCTGTCCCATTAAAATTAGCAAAAATATAAGGTCTTTCTAATGATGGGAATGACGTACAAAAACCACCTCCCATTTTTCCTGATCGATTTTCCAGATCCATCAACTCTTCGTTAATCATCATATCAAAAAACTCTCCCGTCTCTTTAGATAATTCGTTATACATCTTTTGTGCTTGAGAAACTAAATGTTTTTCATTGCCTTTAGGTTTAGGATTCCCCTCTTTAAAAAACAATGTGTCATAACAAAACATTTTATTATAGTTAAAGTCTTTTCTTCTTTTTTCCTTAATTTTTTCTGCTATAGGCACTATGTGTTTTATAATTTGATTTCTGTATTCTTCGACTTCTTGTGGCCCATAATCAGATCTATTCATATTAAGATATCCAAGAGGAATGAAATTTTTAAATCCTAATATAGATGCTTTTTTATGACGAATTTTGACTAACTTGTCAAATATAAGATCAAATTCTTCTGCATGTTTTGCAAAAAAATCATTTGTGGCTTTAAAAGCCTTCTTTCTTACTTCTCTATTTAAATCCTGTTTGAAGGGAACTAATCCAGTAAGATTTAATGTTTCTCCATTAAATTCAATAGCTGCACTTGCTTTTAATGCATTATATTTATTTATTAGTTCATTTTCTTTTTTTAAAAGCTCTACAATTTTCGGATTAAATGATTTTAATTCCATTTCGATCAAAGCAAAATAATGTTTCCCAAACTTATTAGATAACTCATTTTTGAATTTAGATACGTTTAACACTTTTGTAAATCGATTATCAATAGCTGCTATTTCTGGCATAATCTTATCATAAAATTCATTCTCTTCTTTTGCATTCTTGTTTTTTGTGTCTCGAGCAAAATTTAAGTTTGCAATACTTGCATAAGTTTGAGTTTCTTTTTGTAATTGTTGATAGTTATGAATTATTTGAATTTGTTTTTCAGCAGATTCAGCAGACTTGAAGTCATTAATCATTACTTCAACTTCTTTTTGAAATTTTTCTAAATTTATTCTTTTGTATGGGTATTGGTTGTATTTCATTTAATAATTACTTTGCTTTTTTAGTTTTCGTTTTAGTTGGTTTTTCTTTAGGGAGTTCAATTAAACCAGCACTTTGTATAGAGTTATACCACTGCACAACTTTTTTAATATCAGAGATATAAACTCTTTCTTCATCATAATTAGGAAGTATTTCTCTGAAATAATTTTTTAAATCATTTTCAGTAGATTTATGTGAAATAGTTTTGTTTCCATTTTCTTTCTTTGCAATATCATCAAAAATATCTGCTAATGGTTTTGTATCTTCATAAGTGTATATGCCAATTTCTTCTAGCATATTTGCTTGGGAATGAGAGTGTATTGGGCTTCTTCTTCCATTAGTTAATGATTCTACTATTATCGTATTCTTTCCTTTAGAAACAACTTTAAAAAGCCCTGGTTTGCTGGCTACATTTAATATCCCTTCTAAATTCATGTTTAATTTATTTTCATGCAAATGTATCATTTTTTAAGAGGAAAAGATGTACTAGAGTTCTGAAATAAATTGCTTAATATTGGCTTTTAGAAAACTCATGAATTTATTAAAACTCAAAAATAGAGAAGAGGTTTTTGCTTGGTCCTTATATGATTTTGCAAATCAGCCTTTCACTACTATAATTGTTACTTTTATTTATGGAGCTTTCTTTACTAAAGTAATCGTAGGGAATGAACAAGTAGGGACAGCTATTTGGGCAAATGCTATTGCAATAACTGCAATCATTGTTTCTGTTCTATCTCCTATCTTAGGAGCTATTGCTGATAGTGGTGGATATAGGAAGTTTTTCTTGATTTTATTTACATGGCTTTGTGCGATCTTTTCTATTCTTTTATATTTTCCTCAAGCTGGAGATGTATTTTTTGCTCTTATATTATTTGTAATTGCTAATGTTTCTTTTGAGATGGGTACTGTATTTTGCAACTCCTATTTGCCTGATTTATCAGAAAAGGAAAATAGCGGCAGTATATCTGGTTTTGCATGGGGATTAGGATTTACAGGAGGGCTTATAGCTCTTTTTTTTTCGTTATTTCTTTTCCCTGAGCTTGATTCTGTTGGTATTAGAAAAATAAATATTTTGGTAGGAGTATGGTTCTTGCTTTTCTCTATTCCTACCTTTTTAGTTTTAAAAGACAGGAAAAAAGAAAAGTTTAAAAAACAACATGTTCTAGATTCATTTTCTGCAATTAAAACTACTTTTAAAACGGTTTCTAGATATAAAGTAATTTCTCAATTTTTAGTTGCTAGACTCTTTTTTAATGATGCCTTAGTGACTATTTTTGCTCTTGGGGGTATTTATGCAGTAGGCACACTTGATTTTAGTTTTAATGAAGTCATGCAATTGGGTATTGTGTTAAATATAGCAGCAGGGGTTGGATCTTTTTTGTTTGGATATATTGAAGATAAAATAGGAGTGAAGAAGGTGATTAATATAACTTTGTTAGTCTTAATTATTGCTACACTAATTGCTATATACGCACCAGAAACGAATTACTCTAAAGAATTATTTTGGTTGGCTGGCGTTCTGATTGGTTTAATGGTTGGTCCTAATCAATCTTGTAGTAGATCCTTAATGGCACAGCTTACTCCAAAAGAAAAGCTGAATGAGTTTTTTGGTTTTTTTGCTCTAACTGGAAAAGCAACATCATTTATTGGCCCTCTACTTTTCGGTATTGTAACTTCGATATATAATCAACAAATGGCACTTTGGGTAGTTATTTTTCTTTTTGTATTAGGATTTCTCTTATTTAGTAGAATACAGTTTAATTTATTAAATTCGCAAGATGCGAAATAGTTTGTTTTTACTTCTTTTATTTTCCTCATGTACTTATAACGAAATACTCCCTGTTTGTGCACCGGATGATCAAACTTTTTCTGATTTAGTGCAGCCAATAATTGAAGCTAATTGTATAGGATGTCATAGTGAATTTAGTAGCAGGCCAGCTATACTTACAACATATGACGGTGTTATTGATGCTGCAAATAATCACTCATTAAAGCACCAGGTTGTAAGCGGTCAAATGCCTCCATACGGGAGTTCACCATTAAGCGTGTCAGAGATTAATATTATCATAAACTGGGTTGATTGTGAATAAGCTAATTGTTATTATATTATTATTTAGTATTCAGTTGCTTCATGCTCAAAAATTTATTGGGCATGATGGAAAGATTTTATTTTTTTCGGAAGCACCAATGGAAGATATCTCTGCGGTCAATGATAAAGTGTCAGCAGTATTTGATGCTAGCACAACTGATTTGGTTTTTCAGTTAAAAATAAGTGACTTTATATTTCCAAAAGCCTTAATGCAAGAACATTTTAATGAGAATTATTTAGAATCAGATGTTTATCCGAAATCTACTTTCTTAGGAAAGGTAGTTCATAATGAAAATGGAAAAGCAACTGTTGATGGGGACTTAACAATACATGGAAAAACTAATAAGATTAGGGTTGATGGGGTTCTCTTTCAAAATAAAAAATCAGTTATTATATCAGCAGACTTTGGGATAAAGTTAGAAGATTATAATATTAAAATTCCTAGAATATTGATGTATAAAATTGCAGAAGAAATAGAAATAAAAGTTAATATTGAGCTAAAAGAAATTAAATGAGAAAGATAGTTTTTATAAGTTCTTTGTTGTGTGCATTTTTTTCAAATGCTCAAGATGATTTATTAAATATGTTAGTAGTTGATGAGGAACCAATGCATGTATCTTTTTTGTTTAAAGGGACTAAAGTGGTAAATGGGCAATCAGTTGAATTGCCCGCAAAAGGGGTATTACAATTTAATATTCAGCATAGGTTTGGCACACTTAATTCTGGTTTGTATAATTTGTATGGTTTAGATTTTTCTCAAGTAAGGATAAGTTGTGATTATGGAATAGAAGACTGGCTAGCAGTTAGTATTGGTAGAAGCTCTTCTGTTAAAACAATAGATGCCAATTCAAAAATAAAATTAAAGAGGCAAGTTAAAGATGGGTTTCCTCTTACAGTAGTTGTAAATTCTGCTACTTATCTTAAGCAATGGCAATATGCTCAAAGAAAAAAAGCAGATTTTGTATTCATTGATCAATTATTGTATACAAATCAAATTTTGATTGCAAGAAAAATAAATCGTAATTTAACTTTGCAATTATCCCCAACTATAGTGCATTATAATTTGGTTGAAATTAAAAACGAGCCAAATGATAAATACTCATTAGGAATTGGCGGAAGGCAAAAACTCACAAAACGGATCTCTTTAAATACAGAGTATTTTTATCAATTAAATGAAAAAAGAAATAATAATGTTTTGTCATTAGGTTTTGATATTGAAACTGGAGGTCATATTTTTCAGCTTCATTTAAGCAATTCCTCTGCCATGATTGATCCTGAATTTATTACGAAAACTACAGGAGAGTGGTTAAAGGGAGATATATATTTTGGATTTAATATATCTAGAGTATTTACACTTCATAAGTAGACTTTTTCTATTTTTGCTTGATGCAAAAAAATCAATTTGATATAGCAATAGTAGGTGGTGGTATAGTAGGCCTTGCTACAGCGTTTCAATTACAAACTAACTTTCCAAAGTTAAATATTGTTGTTTTTGAAAAAGAAAAAGAGTTAGCGTTTCATCAAACTGGCAGAAATTCAGGGGTGATACATTCAGGGCTATATTATAAGTCAGGAAGTTTTAAAGCTAATAATTGTGTGAAAGGAAGAAAGCAATTAATTAAATTTGCAAAAGAAAATAATGTAGATTATGATATTTGTGGCAAGCTTGTCGTGGCAGTCAATATAGAAGAATCTCAAAGACTAGAACAATTAAAAATTAATGGAGAGCAAAATGGATTAGAAGGGTTGAAGTTGTTAAATCCTTCTGAGGTTAAAAAGATTGAGCCAAATATTGAAGCAGTAAACGCGCTTTGGGTTCCTGAATCAGGGATAATTAATTATAGAAGTGCAACAAATAAATTAGCTGAAAATGTGAAGTTAATTAATACGAATAGTGAGATTATTACAAATTGCAAGGTATTGGATTATAAGGATTCGGAAATAAAAACATCAAAAGGGAATTTTAAAGCAAAGCATATTATTTTTTGTGGAGGACTTTTTTCTGATCGATTAGCAGTTAAAGATAAAATAAAATTAGATATACAAATTGTTGGTTTTAGGGGGGATTATTATTCCCTTTCAGATAGTGCTAAATCAAAAGTAAATAACTTAATTTACCCTGTTCCTAATCCTGAATTTCCTTTTTTGGGAATTCATTTTACGCGTATGATAAATGGTGCTATTGAGTGTGGCCCTAATGCAGTTTTTACTTTTAAAAGAGAAGGTTATAGCAAAACGGCTTTTAGTATTAAAGATAGCTTACAAGCATTAAGTTTTTCTGGGACTCAAAAATTGTTCATAAATCATTGGAAATTTGGTCTTAATGAGTATAAAAGGGCGTTCTCAAAATCTCTATTTTTGAATGAACTACAAAAAATGATGCCATCATTGCAAATGAATGATATTGTTCAGGGAAGAAGCGGTGTTAGAGCTATGGCATTGAGTAGTGATGGGAAGGTAATAGATGATCTTAAAATTGTGAAGAATAAAAAAAATATACATGTATTAAATGCCCCATCTCCTGCTGCAACTGCTTGTTTAGCAATTGGGGAGCAAATAATGGAAGAAGCAAAAACACATTTTAAACTGTCGTAAAATGATAAAATTTTTAGGGTTACTTTCAAAAAAGAAAAAAGTAAAGCCAGCTACAGCTGCGTCTATTTATGTTGCTTTATTGCAGAATGTAATTTCAGAAGGGTTTATTGAAATCAAGGATTTTATAAACAATAATAATAACCTTGAAGGAAAACCTAATTTAAATGATGCTGATATTGATTGGTTCTCAAATGTTGTGTTTTTAGGTAATATGAAAAATTTAGATTTATATTTTGAAGAAGATGAGGCGTCTACTCTTAGAACATTAATCTTAGATGAGATATATAAAGATATTGAAGGAAATGCTCAGCACTTGGCTATTGAGAGGTTTTTGGATTATGAAAATTATTTTAAAGAGTTATTAGTAAAGCATGAATTTCCGATAAATGTAATGGCTCATGCTATTTTTGAAAAGTATAATATAAATGATTTTCAAGGAGATTTATTTAAGAAAAAGAACAAGCCAAATCCTATATTTTTAAATGAATTAAAGAATTTGTTAACCCATTTTATTTGGAATTGGGAAGAATATCTTGAAAAAAATAAACTTAATTTTTAGTTTCAATTCCAGAGTTATATACCAGTATAATTACTTGGAGTAATTGCTTTTAATTCACATTTTATCGTTTCAGTTACATCTAATGTGTCAATAAAGTTAGCAATTCGTTCAGCATTAATTACGGAGTTTGTTCTTGTTAATTCTTTAAGTGCTTCATAAGGGGATGGATAGCCTTCTCTTCTTAATATTGTTTGGATTGCTTCAGAAACAATTGCCCAATTTTTTTCTAAATCAGCACTAATATTTACTTCATTAATAAGTAATTTATTTATTCCTCTATTTAAAGATGCCAATGCAATCATTGTATGTGCAAAAGGGGTCCCTACGTTTCTTAGAACTGTACTATCAGTTAAATCTCTTTGCAATCTTGAAACAGGTAGTTTCCTAGATAAGAAATTAAAAATTGCATTAGCCATACCAAGATTCCCTTCAGCATTTTCAAAATCAATTGGATTTACTTTATGCGGCATTGCTGACGAACCAACTTCTCCTTTTTTAATTTTTTGTTTGAAATAATCCATAGAAATATAAGCCCAGATGTCTCTAGAAAAGTCTATTAGTATTGTGTTAATTCTGCTAATGTTCCCCATGAGTGCAGCTAAATTATCATAATGTTCAATCTGAGTTGTAGTTTGTTGCCTTTGTAAGTTAAATGTATTAGCTGTAAAATCATTGGCAAATTTTATCCATTCAATTTCTGGAAATGCAATATGATGAGCATTAAAATTGCCAGTTGCCCCTCCAAATTTTGCATTAAAAGGAATGGTTTTTAGTAAATCTAATTGTTTTTCAATTCTTTCAATAAAAACTTGAATTTCTTTGCCCATCCTTGTGGGGGATGCAGCTTGGCCATGAGTTTTTGCAAGTAAAGGGATTTCATTCCATTCTTCTGCTCTTATTTTTAATAAATCAACAATTTTTGTTAATTTAGGAAGGTATACTTTCTCAACGGCCTCTTTTATTGAGTAAGGAATTGCTGTATTGTTAACATCCTGTGATGTTAGTCCAAAATGGATAAACTCTTTAAATTCCTCAAGTCCTAATTTGTTAAATTCCTCTTTTAGGAAGTATTCGACAGCTTTTACATCATGATTAGTAATATTTTCAATATCTTTAACTCTTTGGGCGTCATCTTCTTTAAAGTTAATGTATAAATCTCTCAAATCTGAGAATTTATCACTAGGAAAATGATTTAGTTGTTTTATAGAGACACTGCAAAGTGCAATAAAATATTCAATTTCAACTTGTACTCTAAACTTGATTAAAGCAGCTTCAGAAAAGTAGGCCTGCAAGCTAGAGGTCTTGCTGATATATCTTCCATCAATTGGCGTAATTGCAGTCAAAGGAGTAAGGTCCATTGTTTGTATTTTTGTTAAAGGCCGCAAATTTAAGCATTTTAAATAAGATCTCCTTTGGGAAATGAATTTTACATTTGCTTTTTTACTACTTTTGTGAAATGGAAATGCTCATATTGATTGGTATTATAGGTTTGTTACTTTTAGGAGTAATGGGGAGTGTTATTCCTGTTTTGCCTGGCCCTCTACTCTCTTATATTGCATTATTACTCTATCATTTTTTTATTAATAAAATGAATGCAGATTCTCTTCTCTGGATAGGAGTAGTTGTCGTGATCATTACTATTCTGGACTATTTTTTGCAGATTTATGGGGTGAAAAAAGCAGGTGGAGGGAAGTATGCAATTAGAGGTTCAGTAGTGGGTATGTTATTAGGAGTTTTTTTATTTCCTCCTCTTGGAATTCTGGTAGGCGCTTTTATTGGCGCCTATATTGGAGCAAAAATTGAAATGGATAAGAATGCAGTAAAGATAGCTTTTGGTGCTCTTTGGGGTTTTATTACAGGCACAATTTTGAAATTGTGTATCAGCATCTATATTATTTACTTTTTGCTATTTTGATGATTAAAATTTCGGTTGTTTCTTATTTAAATACGATTCCTTTTATTTATGGATTAAAGCAAAGTGAAATGATAGATGCTATTGATTTGCAGTTGGATTATCCTTCAATTTGTGCAGATAAATTTATTGATGGTGAAGTGGACTTAGCTTTAGTCCCTGTTGTTATTATTCCAAATTTAAAAGAAGCCCATATTATTTCTAATTATTGTATTGGTGCTAATGGTCCGGTTGAGACAGTTTGTTTGTATTCAGATGTTCCTATTGATAAAATTGAAAGTATCGCTTTAGATTATCAGTCAAAAACTTCTGTTGCTTTGCTCAAAATATTACTTAAAGAATATTGGAACTTGAAGCCAGGGCTTATAGATTCAGAGGAAGGGTTTGAACAAAAAATTAGCGGAAAAAATGCTGCTGTGGTAATAGGAGATAGGGCCTTTGATTTGAACAAGAAGCATCAATATATTTATGACTTATCAGCTATTTGGAATAAAATGACTGGATTACCTTTTGTATTTGCAGCTTGGGTAACTAATAAGAACCTCTCTAATAGTTTTGTAACTAACTTTAATAAGGCTCTTGAAAAAGGATTAAGCGATATTGATCAGGCTTTGATTCAGGAAGGGGGCAATTATCCACACTGTGAAAATCCTAGAGATTATTTGAATAATAAAATTTCTTACAGGTTAGATTCTAAGAAGTTAGAAGGAATGGATCTTTTTTTAAAGAAGATTTAAGTTTAGTTATCTTCTTTTTTTCATTTTCTGTTCCTGTTGTCTTTGCATTTCCTCTAATTTCTTTTGAAATTTAGATTTTGGTTTAGGTGGTTTCTTTTTGTTGGCCTCTAATTGTGCTAATATTACATCTTCATCAATAAAGCGTGTCATAAAGTATTGTTGTGTCATGGTAAACATATTTGCTAAGAAATAGTAGTAAGTAAGTCCAGCAGCATAATTATTAAAGAAACCAAGAAACATAACAGGCATTAGATACATCATCCATTTCATTTGAGCCATTTGTCCTGTTGCCATTGACGAATTCATTTTGGTATATAACAAAGTGGAAATCGTCATTAGTAGAGTAAATAGACTAACATGATCTCCATAAAAGGGAATGCTGAATCCTGCAGTGAAATCGTAGATAGAATCATATGATGATAAATCATCAGCCCAAAGGAAACTTTCTTGCCTTAATTCGATAGATGCAGGAAAGAATTGAAACATCGCAATAAGTATAGGGAATTGAAAAAGCATCGGCAGGCATCCTCCCATCGGATTAACTCCAGCTTTTCGGTAAAGAGCCATGGTCTCTTGCTGAGTTTTCATTTGATCTCCTCCTTTATTTTTCTCAGTTATTTTATCAATTTCAGGTTTTAACACCTTCATTTTTGCTTGCGATAAAAAAGCTTTGTAAGTAAAAGGAGAAAGCCCTATTTTGATAATTAGTGTAAGTAACAGAATGATGATTCCGTAAGAGAAAAAATATTTATTTAGTAAATCAAAGATATTGATGATAATATATTCATTTACCCAACCAAATATTCCCCATCCTAATGGTATTAATTCTTCAAATCCAGAATTATAAGCTTCTAAAGTTTTATAATGATTAGGTCCAAAATAGAATTGAAAATTGAGTCGTTCATCTCTAGTATGGCTATAGGGAAGTTCAAATACAGCAGCTAGATTTTTTATATATGTTGAAGTATCTACATCTATTTCTTCATTATTTGTAGATGTTAGGTGTGTTGGTTTTTCAAATCCATTTTTAGAAATAAAGATAGCACTGAAAAATTGTTGTTTGAACGCTACCCAATTTAATCGAGCCTTTATTTCTTCCTCATCTGTTGAAGAGAAACTTATATAATCAACTTCATTATTACCACTGTATTGGTATTGGATACCTGTATACATATCCTGATTAGTTTTACTTTTCTCTGTTTGTGGCGTTTTCATTTGCCACTCTAATTTCATATAATTTACTGCCGTTGGGATAAGCTCTTCCATTCCTACAATATTGATGTCAAAATCAATAAGATAGTCTTCCTTTATTGTGTATAAGTATTCTATATAGCGATTATTATCAATCTGTAGCTTCATACTTAACGAATTATTGTATTCCTCTGCAGTAAAATATAAATCAGCAGTATTAATATTTTTGTTAGTTATGAATTGCAAATTAAAGTGGGAGTGTTCAGTTTGGGAGCGATCTGGACCGAATTCACCCGTAAACTCATCTAGTAGTACATGAGGGAAATAAAATAGGTCTAAGGAATCCAATGTATATGTTTGGTATTCTTTTAAGATTACTGAGGTAATTCTACCTCCTTTATTAGCAACTGTTATTTTTAATTTATCATTTTCAATAGTATGAAAAGTTTCTTCACCAATAGCAGTATTTGCAAAAACTCCATAAGTTGCTTTGAGCTCGTCACTAATTGTAGTATCATTTATTGTAGGAGTAATAGATTCAGTTATCGTTTCAGGTGTTTGCGATTCAGTAACGGGAACTTTAGTAGTAGCAGGAACGGGGACCTGTTCTTGAGAAACTTCAGGAAAGAAGAAAGTGTTAAATACAATTACAATAATTACCATTAATACAACACCAATTACTGAATTTTTATCGTATTGTTCCATTTTTCTTGGTTATTTTTTGTTGATACAGGCTTCAATAAATCCGCAGAAAAGTGGATGAGGATTATCTACTGTACTCTTAAATTCGGGATGAAATTGCACGCCAACAAACCATGGATGAGTTGGGATTTCTACTACTTCAACTAAATTGTTTTTTTGGTTAATGCCAGTAGCAACTAACCCAGCACTTTCTAAATTGTTTTTATATTTATTATTGAACTCAAATCTGTGTCTATGACGTTCTGAAATATTGTTGTTTTTATATGCATTATATACATTAGAATTCTTTTGCAAAGAACAATCATAAGCACCTAAACGCATGGTTCCCCCTTTGTTAGTTACTTTTTTTTGTCCATGCATTAAGTCAATAACCGGAGTAGATGTTTTAGGATCCATCTCTGTTGAATTAGCATCTTTTAACCCTAAAACATTTCTTGCATATTCAATAACTGCTGATTGCATGCCTAAACAAATACCAAAGAATGGAATATTGTTTTCTCTTATGTATTTGATGGCTGATATTTTTCCTTCCATTCCTCTATCCCCAAATCCTGGCGCTACTATTATCCCTTTTAATCCAGCTAATTTTTTGGATGCATTCTTGTCATTAATTTCTTCTGCATGTATCCATTTTACATTTACTTTGCATGAATTTTTTGCTCCTGCATGTATTATGGCTTCTGAAATTGATTTATACGCATCTTGTAGCTCGACATATTTCCCTGCTAATCCAATAGTTATTTCTTGTTTGGGATTTTGTAATTCATTAAGAAATTTCTTCCATTTTTTAAGTTTCACTTCTTTGTTATGAGCAAGTCCTAACTTTTTAAGTACAATTTTATCAAGGCCTTCTTTTTGTATTAAAATAGGCACTTCATATATAGTAGATACATCCATTGATTCAATAACAGCATCACGTTCAACATTACAGAATTGCGCTATTTTTCTTTTAATTTCTACGTTAATTGGATGTTCTGTACGGCAAACTAAAATGTCAGGTTGTATCCCTGATTCTAATAAAGTTTTAACAGAGTGTTGCGTTGGTTTAGTTTTTAACTCTCCAGCTGCAGCAAGGAAAGGGACAAGAGTAAGATGTATAAATAGCGCATTCTTTTCTAATTCCCATTTTAATTGTCTTACCGCTTCAATATATGGAAGAGCCTCAATATCTCCAACTGTACCTCCAATTTCAGTAATAACAAAATCAAATTCTTTAGTTGCTCCTAAAAGTTGAATTCTTCTTTTTATCTCATCTGTAATGTGAGGAATAATTTGAACAGTTTTACCTAAATAATCACCTTTTCTTTCTTTTTCAATTACAGTTTGATAAATTCTTCCAGTTGTAACATTGTTGGCTTGAGAGGTCCCGTGATTTAAAAACCGTTCATAATGCCCCAAATCTAAATCAGTTTCAGCGCCATCATCCGTTACAAAACATTCGCCATGTTCATAAGGATTCATAGTGCCAGGGTCAACATTAATGTAAGGATCTAATTTTTGTATGGTTACAGAATGTCCTCTTGCTGTTAAGAGTTTCCCTAATGAAGCAGAAATGATTCCTTTCCCTAATGATGATGTTACACCACCAGTAACGAAAATATATTTTGTTGGAGATTTACTCACAATTTACAGTAGGTTTTGTTTGGACAAAAATACTATTTGTAAACGATTAACCTGTACTTGTGAAAATAATTATTAAAAGTTTATTAAGATATAGTGTATTACTTAGAATGTGATACTTGCTCCAATACTTGGCATAATAGGAAGTTGATTTACTCTTTCGTATTTAACTCTATTGAAGTAGAAAATGTTTTCTCTGTTATAGGCATTAGTTACTGAGGCGGTAATATTCATATTAATCTTTTTTCCTAACTTCATTTTTTTTGAGATTGATGCATCAAGTCTATGATAATATGGCAGTCTCCCTTCATTTAATTCAGCATACTGAATACCTAGCTCTCCATTTGTTGTTGTATAGTTGGTATTTATTCCATCTGAAAAAGTTAGATTTTCATAAAAACCTTGTGTTTGTGTAAATGGGAATCCAGAACCAAGATTCCATCTAAGATCTGCTTTCCAACCTGCATTTTTACCAAACTTATATGAAGTTACAAAATTCACATTATGTCTTCTGTCAAAATGAGGGGAGTAAGTGTTTCCGCCATCAGTCCTTGTAATTATTCCTAGAGAATAAACAGCCCAAATATATAATTTCTGATTTTTGTATTTAACAAGAGCGTCAATACCTTTTGCAATCCCGCTTTCAATAACAAATTCATTATCAGTATTAGATGTCATATTTCGATTGATATTTGTAAGTTGCGTAAAATCTTTTATATATCCTTCAAGTTGAAAATCCATTTTATTACTTACATCATATTCTACACCAGCAATTAAGTGTCTTGCTTTTTGAAACTGGTCTTTGTAAGGAGTCCCATCTTCTTGCTCAGGAATTTCTTCGGGTGATGAAATAATTCCCGTAAATAAATTTACAACATCTCTATCAGATGTTGTGCTTAAAATATTTTGAGAGTAAAGTCCAGATGACATTTTTAGTCTCATTTTCTCAGAGGCAATATATTTAACTCCTACTCTTGGCTCAGGAGATAGCCCAAGTGTATATTTTTGTAATCTGAATCCTGGCTCTATTATCCATCTTGTTCCGGTAAATTGATAATTTATATAAGCCGAAAACTCAGAAGTATTTTCATTTTGCTCTATCTTAGAATTTGTTGAATTATAAGTTAAAAAGTCAGTTGAGAATCCGTGAATATCGAATCCATATTTTATTTTTCCTTTTGGTTGAAAATAAGTAAAATCAAATCCCATATTAAACCCTTGAATGTTACTTTCTCTTAAAGGGGAAGCCTCTTCATCTAAAGAGACATCATAAGATGACCATGCAAAGTTCCCTTCAATTAAAATAGGCGAACCTCCAGGAATTAAAATAAATTCTGATCCTATTCCTTTTGAGTCCCAATCTAACTCTGAGATTTCTTCATAGTTTACATTGTCAGTAAATTTAAATCCAAAAACACTAATCTTTGAACCGTTTTTCCCTTTTGATGAAACTTTTCCATATAAATCAGTGTAGGAATACGGAAGCCCTTTTTCATCAAAATAGAGGATCGGGTATTTATAAAATAAATTAGAACTTTTATCTAAGTAAGAAGTCTTTCCTGAAAAAACAAAAGATGAATTTCCTGACTTGCTTAAAGGTCCTTCAACAAAAAGTTTTGAGCCAAAAGTGTTGGCTGATAATTTCCCTCCAATTTGTTTTTTATTTCCATCTATTGTTTTTATATCCATAATGGAAGAAATTCTTCCCCCATATTCTGCACTAAACCCTCCTGTATAGACATCCGTATTTCTTATTATATCAGTGTCAAAGACTGAGAATAACCCAATAGAATGAAAGGGGCTGTAGATAATCATTCCATCTAGTAAAACCTTGTTTTGAATTGGTGATCCTCCTCTGATGTATAGTTGTCCTCCTTGGTCTCCTGTGAAAACAACTCCAGGGATGACTTGCATGTATTGTGCTAAATCCGGTTCTCCACCAATAGTAGGCATCATTTTCAAATCTTGCTTGCTAATCTTTATTGCAGCAACTTTTACTTCTGTCCTCATTTCTTCCCTTTCAGCAGAAATTGTTACTTCATTTAGCTTTATACTTGTTTCTCCAATTTCAAGATTTTGGTTAAGAATTTGTCCTCCTTTTAGAGAAATATTTACTTCAGTAGTGTCGTACCCAATATAAGTGACAACTAGAACATAATTTCCAGCATTTACTTTTGATATATTGTACATGCCATTAATGTCAGTAGCAGTTCCAATTGTAGTCCCTTTTAAGAAAACATTACAAAATATTACAGGTTCTCCACTTTCTTTCTCATAAACAAACCCTCTAATATTTCCTGTTGAGGAACGCGAATTCTGACAGTAAAGAGTAGTGGTGAGTAGCACTGAAAGTAAAAAAAATAATTTTTTCATATTTTATAAAAATCGGGAGCAAATATAACTAATTAAAGATAGTGATATTATATGTGCAGAATTTTGAAAGCAAGCTCTTTTAAGAGTCCACTTTGGTTGGTAGATTTATTGTTTACACCTTTACTTTTAAGGTCATATTCTTTAAGGTATTCAAAGATGAAAAAGAGTTGTTTTTTATTGTAATTTCTTGCAGCTGTTTGGTATTGGCTAACAAAAAAGGGATTTACTTTTAAGGCACTAGCAGTAGATTTTGAACTTTTATTTTCTAGAAAATGATAGACCATTATTTTTTGAAAGAAAGAAAACAATGCGCTTAGTATCGGTACAATGTGATGATTTTTTGTGTTTTTAGCAAAATAATTAATAATTTGATTGACTTTGATTACATCTTTTCTCCCTAATGCATTTTGTAATTCGAACACATTATAATCTTTGCTAATACCAATGTGATATTCAATAAGTTCTGTGGTGATTTTCTCTTCCTTTTTTACTGCTAACATTAGTTTGTCTAGCTCATTAGTAATTTTTGATAAATCAGCCCCTATATATTCTGCAAGTACAGCTGTTGCGCTATTATCAATTGTATATCCCTGATCATTTATATAAGACAAAATCCAGGCAGGGATTTTATCATCATAAAGTTTATTGCTTTCAAAAACAATACATTTTTTAGCTAAGTTTTTCCCAAATACTTTCCTTTTATCAATTGATTTCCCTTTGTATGAAATTACTAATACTGTACTTGGTTGAGGGTTGTCTAAGTAAGAATCTAATTTTTCTATGTTTTTTAGTTGTTGTCCTTCTTTTATAATTACGACTCTTTTTTTTGCGCCAAATGGAAATTGTTTTGACTCAGCAATGACTTGCTCAGTAGTTATATCTTTTCCGTATAGTGTAATTTGATTGAATTCTTGCTGTTCTGCACTAAGTAGATTTTTGGCAAATACATCAGAGAGTTTATCAATGTAGTAGGGTTCATTCCCCATTAGAAAATAAACAGGCTGTACATCTTTATTGCTTATTGACGTTATGATTTCTTTATAATTCACTTATTTTGCTTTATGGATTTACCAAAATTAAACTTACCTAACGTTGTCCTCAAAACTAAATTAGTTGAAGGAACTACACAAGTTTTTGATGTAATAAGAAAAAAATATTTTAAACTAACTTCTGAGGAGTGGGTACGTCAACACTTTTTTCATTATTTAAATAATGAAAAAAACTATCCATTTGGGTTGATGGGAGTAGAGAAAATGATAAAGTATAATAGTTTGCAAACTAGAGCAGATATTGTACTTTATAATGCTGAAGGGATACCAAATATGATTGTCGAATGCAAAGCCCCAAATATGAAAATTACACAAGATACTTTTAATCAGATTGCTAGATATAATTTTAAGTTAAAGGTAAAGTATTTGGTGGTGACTAATGGTATGCAACATTTTTGTTGTGCTATGGATTATCAAACTAATAAGATTGAATTTTTAGAAGATATTCCTAGTTATTAGTAAGATAGTTTGTCCCTTTTGATTTATTATTAGTGCTAAGCAAGCCTCATCTTAATACAGCACATTAACTGTTCCAGAAGTATTGAATGGTCTTTTATCTGTTCCTATTATATCAATTCGATAGCTGTAAGTTCCTTGTTCTGCAGGACTCCTTTTAAACTTGCCATCCCAGAATTTATTAATATCATTTGTTGTGTAAACAACTTCCCCCCACCTGTTAGTTATAATCATATAGAAAGTTTCTATATTACCACCTATAGTTACAAACAAATCATTATGTTCATCACCATTAGGTGTAAATGTGTTAGGTATGAAGAGCTCAACTCTTGGTATATATTCAATTACTGCAGTTGCTGATATCCCAACACATCCTTTGTCGTCTTCCACTATTAAATAGGTTGTTAAAGTAGAGTCTACAATAAGAATCTCGTTCTCGGAAATAAGAGAATCGTTATTATCATACCACCAGTAGTATGAATATGTTCCAGTTGTTAAAGAAATCTCTTCTCCAGGATATATTTCATAAAATTCTGGGTTAATTACAGGTGTTGGTAATGGGTTGACTGTTATAATAATATTATTTCCAATAATATCTGCTTCACATGCATTAGGGTCATCTGCTAATATTATATTGTATTCCCCTGGATTTGAAGTTGTTATAGAGTAACTGTTTGAATCTATATTGTTAATTGTTGATGAAACACTTCCATTTGTATAAGTTAAATTCCATGGTAATAGGCCACTAAAAGTAAAATCTATATCAGTTGTTGTGCCATCATCACAAATAGGTCCACCACCACTTATTGTTACAATTGGAGTAATATCTTGTGTAATTATTACATCATCAGATTCAGTACACCCATTTGCATCAGTTAATGTTAAACTAATGGTCCCCCCAGAAGCAATTATATCAGAACTACTAGAACCATCATTCCACAAATAACTATAGGGCAATGTTCCTCCATTTATTGTAGGTGTAATTGTTATTGATGATCTACAAGGTATTTCCGTGTCTGAACCTAAAGAAACACTTGGAGTCTCATTCACAGTTATTGTTTGTGTTTCAACATCAGAGCATCCATTAGCATCAGTTAAGTTGTAAGTAATAGTATTGCTCCCTAGTATTGAGTTGCTTGGGGTAAATATTCCTGAGACTACTCCATTCCCAGAATAAATTCCACCTAGTGGAATGGCATTGTTTAGGGTTACTGGAGGTTCATTTGTACATATATCATTTAAAACAGAAAATGTAATGATTGGGTCAGGATTGATAGTTATAGACAGAGAGGCTGTGTCATCTGGACATGTCACAGTTGAGCCTGCTGGAGCTGATCCTAATACAATATAAGAATATATGCCACTTGTTCCAGTGGCAGGATTAAAGTTATTTCCAACTACATTCCAAGTATTATCATACCAAGTTCCTCCAGTAGATGGCAATCCATTTAATTCATTTTCCATATTAAATGATGGATCACTGCTGCATGCTGTATATCCTGGGGTTATATTGTCATCGCCTGCATCTCCTAATATACAGCAGTCTGTTGTTCCATTTCCTCCTGTCTGAGAGAAGTCAATGTTACACACTTGATTTGAGTAATTTGTAATTAATAAAATATAAAATTGCCCTGTTACAGCATTTGTAATATTACAAGTTTCTGTTGGATTTGGAGAGTAGCTACAATCTTCTACGTATGCTGCAGTTAAACTATCACACATAGTACTAGGATCTGTAAATGGTCCCCAACAAATAAAATCAATATCAACAAGTGGAGTGCTCTGCATAAAAATTGTTATATTACCTGGTTGATCAATTTGCAGGTAATAAAATGCAGGGTTTGGCTGAGTAAATAGGCAATCATAATAAGGGCCTGTTGGTGAAGTTGTATTTGTTGATGCAGGGAAAGTGTAGTTTGTTCCTGTGCAGAATGGCTCTGCTCCAAGACAATTAGGAGATTGAGCAAATAAAAGTTGTGGTGTGATAAAAAGTAAAGAAAGCAATAATCTCCTCATCTTGCAAAGATAGATTTTATTATTAAGAATTTTGCGCTCTAATCAAGTTAAGTGCAGAACCTGCTTTAAACCATTCAATTTGAGCTTCATTATAGGTATGGTTTAATATTAAATTATCAGTTTCCCCATCATTATGCACTACTTCTAAAGTGAGCTGTTTTCCCTCAGTAAAATCAGATAAATCTGTAAAGTTAAAAATGTCATCTTCTTTTATTAAATCATAGTCACTTTCATTTGCAAAAGTAAGACCTAACATTCCTTGTTTCTTAAGATTTGTTTCATGAATACGAGCAAAAGATTTGACAATTACAGCAATTACACCCAAATGTCTAGGCTCCATAGCCGCATGCTCTCTTGATGATCCTTCTCCATAGTTGTGGTCTCCAACAACAATTGAAGTAATTCCTGCTGCTTTGTATGCTCTTGCTACATTTGGAACTTCATCTGTTTTCTGATTTAACTGATTAACCACTGCATTTGTATTTCCTCCAAAAGCATTGACAGCACCTATTAAGCAGTTATTAGAAATATTATCTAAATGACCTCTATATCTGAGCCAAGGTCCTGCCATAGAAATGTGATCAGTAGTACATTTGCCTTTTGCTTTTATTAAAAGTTTAGCACCAGTTATATTTTTCCCATCCCAAGAACTAAAAGGGGTTAATAATTGCAATCTATTTGATTCAGGTTTTATAATTACTTTAATATTACTCCCATCTTCTGCGGGTGCTTGATAGCCGTTATCTTCTACTGCAAAACCATTGGGAGGCAATTCATGTCCTGTTGGTTCTGTAAGTTTTACTTGTTTTCCATTTTGGCTTGTAAGAGCATCTGTTATAGGGTTAAAATCCAATCTTCCAGAAATTGCTACTGCAGCAACCATTTCAGGTGATCCTACAAAAGCATGTGTGTTAGGATTGCCATCTGCTCTTTTTGCAAAGTTTCTGTTAAAAGAATGAACAATTGAATTTTTTTCTTTTTTATTAGCACCTTCTCTGTCCCATTGTCCAATACATGGTCCGCAGGCATTGGTGAATATTTTAGTAGTTTCAAATTTATTAAAAACATCAATTAATCCATCTCTTTCTGCAGTAAATCTTACTTGTTCTGATCCTGGGTTTATTCCCAAAGTTGCTTTAGGTGTTAGTCCTTTATTTACAGCATCTTCAACTATAGAAGCTGCCCGAGTTAAATCTTCATAAGAAGAATTAGTACAGGAACCAATTAAGGCCCATTCTATATCTAAAGGCCAACCGTTTTTAGTAGCTTTTTCGTTCATTTCTCCAACAGGGGTTGCTAAATCTGGCGTGAAAGGGCCGTTGAGATGAGGTGTTAATTCCGTTAAGTTAATTTCAATTACTTGATCAAAATATTTTTTTGGATTTGCATAAACTTCTGCATCTCCAGTTAAATGTTCTTTTATTTTATTTGCAGCATCTGCCACTCCATCTCTGTTGGTTGCTCTCAAATATCTTTCCATGCTTTTATCATATCCGAAAGTAGAAGTTGTTGCTCCAATTTCAGCGCCCATATTGCATATAGTTCCTTTTCCAGTAGCAGAAAGTGAAATAGCACCCTCTCCAAAATATTCAATGATAGCGCCTGTACCACCCTTTACAGTAAGAATTCCTGCAACTTTTAAAATAATATCTTTAGGGGCAGTCCAGCCATTTAATTGCCCTGTTAATTTTATTCCAATTAGTTTTGGAAATTTCAGTTCCCATGGCATTCCAGCCATTACATCAACAGCATCAGCACCACCAACACCAATAGCGACCATTCCTAATCCTCCAGCATTTACTGTGTGTGAGTCTGTTCCAATCATCATCCCTCCAGGAAAAGCATAGTTTTCTAATACTACTTGGTGAATAATTCCTGCTCCTGGTTTCCAAAATCCAATTCCGTATTTGTTGCATATTGAAGAGAGGAAATTAAAAACTTCATTATTCTGATTGATGCCTTTTTGCAAATCTTTATTAGCACCATTTTTTGCTTGTATTAAATGATCAGCATGTGTCGTAGAAGGTACTGCAACTTTACTTTTCCCTGCCTGCATAAATTGCAAAAGAGCCATTTGTGCAGTAGCATCTTGCATCGCTACTCTATCAGGAGCAAAATCTACATAATCTTCTCCTCTTCTAAAATCTTTTGTTATATTTCCATCTGAAAGATGTGTATATAAGATCTTTTCTGCTAGTGTTAAGGGCCTCTTAGTAATCTCTCTTGCAGCTTGAATTGCTTTAGGGTATTTTTGGTATACCTTTTTTATCATTTCAATATCAAATATCATACTTATTTCTTATTTTCGTAGGATTACAAATGTAATAATTTTGTTTATATATTTCTGAAATTTGAATAGGATATCGTCCATTTAAAATAGGATAGCAAAAAAGCCAAATAGCTAAATTTGGCTTTTTAAATCATCTCTTGCATTTATTTATCCAGAAATTACTTTAAAAGGAACATTTACACTTATAGTTCTGTGTAATCTTATTTCTGCATCATAAGCTCCTAATTCTTTAATTTTAGGAAGTTTTACAAATTTAGTATTTATCTCTATGCCTAAAGCAGCAGTAGCCTCAGTAAATTGAGAAGTTTTAACTGAGCCAAATAATTTAGTCCCTCCCTCCGCAACTTTTGCTTTAAGTACAATATCCAACTTAGGAAGTGCTTCTGCAATTTTATTAGCAGCAGCAATTTCAGTTTCTTCTTTTTTAGTTTGTTGCTTTAAGTTCTCATTTAGAACTTTTACAGCTGCTTTAGTAGCTAAAACCCCTAATCCTTTTGGGATAAGAAAGTTTCTCCCATAGCCATTTTTAACAGTAACAATTTCATTATTGAACCCTAACTTCTCTACATCTTGTTTTAATATAATTTTCATACTTTCTTAATCTTATTAAGGTTATTTTAAATTGTCAGCTACATAAGGCAGTAAAGCAATTTGTCTTGCTCTTTTTACTGATACAGCTAATCTTCTTTGAAACTTTAATGAGTTGCCAGTAATTCTTCTTGGCAAGATTTTTCCTTGATCGTTTAAGAAACGCATTAAAAATTCAGGATCTTTGTAATCAATATATTTAATTCCCATTTTCTTAAAACGGCAATATTTATTTTGATTTTTTAATTCAATATCTACAGGATTTAAATATTTAACATCTGTCTTTGCCATGATTAATTCTCTTTAGAGTCAGTATTTAATTTGTTTTTTCTTCTCTCGGCATATTCTAAAGCAAATTTATCTAATCGTACAGTTTGCCATCTAATCACACGTTCATCTCTTTTGCATTCAATTTCAAAATCATTAATAATTTTTCCATCTGCCTGGAATTCCAATAGATAGTAAAAGCCTGTTTTTTTATTTTGGATTGCGTATTTTAATTTCTTCAAGCCCCAGTTTTCTTCGTGAGTAATAGCTCCTTTATTGGTCTTAATATGGCCAACAAATTTCTTTACTGTTTCCTTTATCTGATCTTCAGATAAAACGGGATTCATTATGAAAACAGTTTCGTAGGTATTCATCTTTCTGTTGTCTTTGTTAATAATTCAATTAATTTTTACGGGCCGCAAATTTACTAAAAACATTCAATAATACATAATTACTAACATTTTTTAATTTGATGATTTATTTGGCTAATATTTTGCAATTAATATTAGTTTTGTGTTTTGTATTTCAATTTTTAAAATAATGAGTGATTTTATTGTTTCTGCTAGAAAGTATAGGCCTACAACTTTTGATTCTGTTGTTGGGCAATCTTCAATTACTTCGACATTAAAAAATGCCATAAAATTAAATCAGTTAGCTCAGTCCTTTTTGTTTTGTGGGCCCAGAGGGGTGGGTAAAACATCTTGTGCCCGTATTTTAGCAAAAACAATTAATTGCGAAAAGATCTCTGATAATGTTGAAGCGTGTAATGAATGTGTTTCATGTAAATCATTTAATGAGAGTGCATCATTTAATGTGCATGAACTTGATGCTGCATCTAATAACTCTGTTGATGATATTAGAAAGTTAGTTGATCAGGTAAGATTTGCTCCTCAGGTTGGAGATTATAATATTTATATAATCGATGAGGTCCATATGTTGTCAACTTCAGCATTTAATGCTTTTTTAAAAACATTGGAAGAACCTCCTTCACATGCTAAATTTATATTAGCAACTACTGAAAAACATAAGATTATTCCTACTATTTTATCTAGATGTCAGATTTTTGATTTTAAAAGAGTTGGGGTGAATGATATTGCGGCTCATTTAGATTTTGTAGCAAAAAGTGAAGGAGTTACAGCTGAAAAAGAAGCTTTGCATTTAATTGCTCAAAAGGCTGATGGTGCTATGCGAGATTCTCTTTCTTTATTCGACAGGTTGATTTCTTTCTCTGATAAGAAACTCACTTTTAAAAGCGTTATTGAGCATTTAAACATTCTAGATTACGATTATTATTTTAAGATTACGGATGCTCTTTTAAAAAATGAGATTAATCAATTATTAACTATTTATAATGAAATTTTGGAACATGGATTTGATGGTCATCATTTTATTAATGGTCTGGCCAATCACTTAAGAGATGTGCTTGTTTCAAAAGATGAAAGTACAATTTCACTTTTAGAAAAAGGGGATAGTTTACAAAGCAGGTATTTAGAGCAATCAAAAAAATGCGAATTAACTTTTTTGTTAACTGCATTGAATTTGTGCAATGAGTGTGATGTGCAATATAAAACAACAAATAATCAAAGGTTATTGGTGGAACTTACTCTAATGAGAATTTCTTCAATTGGGCTTGATGGGGATCAAAAAAAAAATCCTAAAAGCTTTGTAGTAAGTATAAATGATGCAGCAAGAGAGGTTTTTGTGGAAAAAATTACAGAAAACAATAAAAAAGAGGTAAAATCCATTCTGCCAGATGTTAAAATTAGCCCTAATATTAAACTTAATTTAGATGCAAAAAAGAAATCATCATTGATTTCTATTAATAGTTCATTTAAAGAAGATAAAGAAATTGTTGAAGATGATAAATCTCACTTAAATGTTAGAGATATGGATTTTTCTAAAATAGAATTACTTGAACAATGGCACGACTTAATTGTTTTTATTAAAGAAAAAGGGAAATTAAATCTTGGGATTACTTTAGGGGTTCATGAACCTAAGCTTTTGGACGGATATCTTATAGAATTTCCATTAAGTAATGCAGCTCAGGAAGAAATGATTTTAGAAGAGAAGCATATAATTTTAGAGTATTTAAGAAATAAATTAGAAAATGATAAGATAGAAATTGTAACTAAAATAATGGAAGGCGAAAAGAGTAATATTCCTTATACTAATAAAGATAAATTTAAAAAAATGTTGGATGAAAATTCACAATTAGAAATCCTAAGAATAAAATTAGATCTTGACCCGTATTACTAACTAAAATATGATGTAAATGAAACCAAAACAAATCTTAACCATTGCGCTAGTAGTTGGAGTAGGCGTCTATTTCGCAATAAACGCAAAACAACAAATGAATAAAATTGAAAATAATTATGAAACGGTTAAAGGAGATCCTTTAAAAGCAAGAATATATACTTTAGATAATGGCTTGAAAGTGTATTTAACTTCTTATGATGATGCGCCAAGGGTCCAAACTAATATTGCCGTTCGTGCAGGCAGTAAAAATGATCCTGCTAATGCAACAGGATTGGCACATTATTTAGAACATATGCTTTTTAAAGGCACTGATATTTTTGGGTCTTTAGATTTTGCAAAAGAAGCTCCAATGCTTGAAAAAATTGAAGCACTTTATGAGGAGTATCGATCTTATGAGATGACAGATACTGTAAATAGAGATAGAATTTGGGGTCAGATTGATTCAATATCTGGTGAGGCGGCAAAATATGCTATTGCAAATGAATATGATAAAATGGTGACAGGACTAGGGGCAAAAGGCACAAATGCCTACACTTCTTTTGAGAAGACAGTTTATATAAATGATATCCCTTCTAATCAAATTGAAAAGTGGCTTAAGCTAGAAGCGGAAAGGTTCCGTTTTCCAGTATTTAGATTATTTCATACTGAATTAGAGGCAGTATATGAGGAAAAAAATATTTCGTTAGATAATGATGGAAGAAAATTATTTGAATCTCTTATGGATGGTTTATTCCCAAATCATCAATATGGTCAGCAAACTACCATTGGTACAATTGAGCATTTAAAGAACCCTTCATTGACCGAAATAAGAAAGTATTTTAATAAATATTATGTTCCAAATAATATGGCTATTTGTTTGTCAGGTGATTTTGATTATGATAAGACTATAGTATTAATTAATAAATATTGGGGAGGATTTGTAAAAAAAGAAGATCCTACTTTTGAAGTAATAAATGAGATTCCTATAGCAGAGCCAGTAGTTAAAGAAGTTTATGGTCCTGAAGCCGAGAGATTGTATGTAGGGTTTCGTTTTGATGGCGCGAATACTAAAGATGCAATAATGCTAACTATGGTTGATATGGTGCTTGCAAATTCTGCAGCTGGTTTAATTGACTTGAATTTAAATCAAGAACAAGAATTAATAGGAGGCGGTTGTTTCCCTTATGTTTTAAAAGATTATTCTATGCATGGTTTTTATGGAACTCCAAAACAAGGACAATCATTAGAAGAAGTTAAGGATCTATTATTATCTCAGATTGAAGAAGTTAAGAAAGGAAACTTTGAAGATTGGTTAGTTGATGCGATTATTTCTGACTTAAAATTAGGCCAAATAAAAAAGATGGAAACTAATAGAGGAAGGGCTAATGAATTTGTAGAGGCATTTATTTTAGATATTTCTTGGAAAGATTATCAAAATGAGATGATTGAATTAGAAAAAATTACAAAGCAAGATATTATTGATTTTACTAAAGCAAGATATACTGATAATTATATTGTAGTTTACAAAAGAAATGGTGATGATAAGTCAGTAATGAAGGTTGTAAAACCGGCCATTACCCCTGTTTCAGTTAATAGAGAAGATGAGTCAGAATTTAAAAGAAATTTATTAGCTGAAGAGGCTAAAGATATTGAACCTGTATTTTTAAATTTTGATACAGATATTCAAAAATCGAATGTCGGTGATGTAGATTTAATTTATAAAGAAAATTCTGAGAATGAGAGATTTAAGTTGAATTATATATTAGATATGGGTACAGACCATGATAAGAGATTAGCATTAGCAGTAGATTATTTGAAATTTTTAGGTACAGTGGATATGACTCCAAGCGATAAAGCAAAAGAGTTTTATAAATTAGGTTGTGAGTTATCTGTCAACTGTTCTGCAGATAAAATTCAAGTAACATTAAGTGGACTTGCGAATAATTTTGATGAGTCTGTTCAACTTTTTGAAACTATTTTAGCAAATGCTGTTGCTGATGAAGAGGCTTTAGTGGAATTAAAAGCAACTAAGTTAAAAGAAAGAGAAGACGCTAAATTAAATAGGCGAACTATTCTTTGGAGAGCAATGGGAAATTATGCAAAATATGGTACTAGTTCCTCATTCATGAACATTTTATCAGAGAAAGAACTTAATGATATTACATCAAATGAACTAGTTAATTTAATTCATGACGTAACAACTTACAAACACAGAATTTTGTATTACGGTCCAGAAAGTATTAGTAAGGTTGCATCTGAATTAGAAAGGTTACATGCTAATAAAACAGATTTAAAAGATATTCCTTCTAAAAAAGAATTTATAGAGAGTCCAATGGATAACCCAATGGTTTATGTTGTTGATTATGATATGAAACAGGCTGAAGTAATGATACTTTCCAAGGGGAGTAAATTTAATGAGAATGAGTTGCCAATTATAAAATATCATAATGAATATTTTGGTGGTGGTATGAGTTCAATTGTTTTTCAAGAAATGAGAGAGTCAAAAGCATTAGCTTATTCTGTATTTAGTACTTATACTTTACCAAAAGATACCAATACGTCGCATTATTTAATGAGTTATATCGGTACTCAAGCAGATAAATTATCTGAAGCAATGGCAGGCATGATAGAATTATTAGACTTTATGCCTGAAGCAGAATCAAACATGAATAATGCTAGGGAGGCAATTGAGCAAAAAATAAGAACTGAGAGGCTTACCAAATCAAAAGTGCTTTCTGAATATGAAAAAGCACAAAAATTAGGAGTTAAACATGATGTTCGAAAAGATTTGTTTGAAGCAGTGCAAGATTTTGATCTGACTAGCTTAAAAGATTTTCATAATTCGCATATTTCAAATGGGACAAGAGTAGTGATGGTTTTAGGTTCTAAAGAAGATTTAGATTTAGAAGTGCTAAAACAATATGGAGAAATAAAGCATTTGACTTTGGAAGATGTATTTGGTTATTAAGTTAGCATTTGGTTATTTTAAAATAAATTAACGAGTATGAATAAAATAAAAGTAGATAATCCAATTGTAGAATTGGATGGAGATGAGATGACAAGAATCATTTGGCAGTTTATTAAGGATAAACTTATTTTTCCATATCTTGATCTAGAAGTAAAGTACTATGATTTGGGGATGGAAAGTCGTGATGCTACTAATGATCAAATAACTATTGATTCTGCTGAAGCAATTAAAAAATATAAGGTAGGAATTAAATGTGCTACTATTACTCCTGATGAAGATAGAGTAGAGGAGTTTGGGCTCAAAAAAATGTGGCGTTCACCAAATGGAACTATTCGAAATATTGTGGGAGGTACTGTTTTTCGGGAACCTATTATTTGTAAAAATGTGCCAAGATTAGTGCCAAATTGGACACATCCAATTTGTATTGGGAGACATGCTTTTGGGGATCAGTACAAAGCTACTGATACGGTAATAAAAGGACAGGGAAAGTTGACTATGACTTTTACACCTGAAAATGGAGACCCGAAAACTTGGGATATTTATGAGTATAAAGGTGATGGCGTTGCTTTGAGTATGTATAATACTGATGATTCAATTTATGGATTTGCTCGCTCGTGTTTTAATAAAGCTTATGAAAAAAAATGGCCACTTTATTTATCTACCAAAAACACAATCTTAAAAGCATATGATGGAAGATTTAAAGATATATTTGAAGAAGTATATCAAAATGAATTTAAAGGAAAGTTTGATGCTATTGGTATAGCTTATGAACACAGATTAATTGATGATATGGTCGCTGCTGCACTTAAATGGCATGGAGAATTTGTTTGGGCTTGTAAAAATTATGATGGGGATGTCCAATCTGATACAGTGGCACAAGGTTTTGGTTCCTTAGGGCTGATGACTTCTACTTTGTTAACTCCAGATGGGGATGTAATGGAAGCAGAAGCAGCACACGGAACAGTAACAAGGCATTATCGCCAACATCAGCAAGGAGAGGCAACTTCAACTAATCCAATTGCGTCTATTTTTGCTTGGACAAGAGGTTTGGCTTTTAGAGGAAAATTAGACAACAATCAAGCATTAATTGATTTCTGTAATATTTTGGAAAAAGTTTGTGTGGATACTGTAGAGAGTGGCACAATGACAAAAGATTTGGCCCTTTGTATACATGGTAAAGAGTTGAATGCAAGCCACTATGTAACTACTGAGCAGTTTTTGGATGCTTTAGATGAGAATTTACAAGCGAGGATACAAATGGCTTGATAAGGGAAGAGTTAATAGCTGGGAGATAGAAATAATGCTATTTGGGATTAAAATATTTTTTGTAATATTGGGAATCAGAATTGTGGAACTGAAACCACAAATAGTAGGTAAGCTAAAAATTATATATTATGTTTTGTAGTAAATGCGGAAAAGAAATAGATGATGCGGCAGTTGTTTGTGTTGGTTGTGGTTGTGCAGTAAATAAATCAATAGATGTAAAGGATAATAGAGGACTAATCACAATTTTATTGTGTTGGTTTCTTGGTATTTTAGGCGTGCATCGATTCTATACCGGTCATACTATTATTGGTATAATACAACTTTTAACTTTAGGAGGATGTGGTATTTGGATGCTCATTGATTTTGTGATGCTTTTATTAGGTAATTTTAAAGATGCAGACGGCAATATTATCAAAGTAATTTGATGAAAGTTTTCTCTTTCCTCAGAGAGAATGTTATAATTACATTGGTCGTTTTGTATTTTGCCTTTTCAATATTATTAAAAGTCTTTTCTGGTGTAGATTATCTTCTGCCATGTTTGTGGAAAACCTTTTTTGGGTTTGAGTGTTCTGGATGTGGGGTTACTTCATCAATTATAGAAACTCTTAAGGGGAACTTTCTTATTGCTTGGGAGATAAATAAAATCACATTTTTAATTTTTCTGCTACTATTGTTTTATAGTATTAAAAAAGTTTTCTTTAAAGTTAATTAGGTATAATTTTTTTGTGGCTCTAGTAAGCGCTGTGTACAGCCATCTTAGATAAGATTTATCAAGCATATTCTCAGTAAAGTAGCCTAAGTCAACAAATACATTTTTCCATTGTCCCCCTTGAGATTTATGGCAAGTAATGGCGTAAGCAAATTTTATTTGGAGGGCATTAAAAAATTTATCTTCCTTAATCTTTTTATTGAGCTCTTTTGCTCCTTTATAATCTTTTGCGACTTCTTGGTATAGCTGCTGGTATTGCTCGTAAGTTATGGTTGAGCTTTCGCTTATTAAAGTATCTAATAGCAGTATTACTTCTAGTTCTTTTTCTTCTGGATAATCTACCATTTGCACATTTGCTTTTGCAAATTGGAAGCCATAGCGTTCTATCCTTTCTTTTATTTTTACTACTTCGACTATATCTCCATTGGCGATAAATCCTGCCTTGCTGCTATCATCAAGCCAAAAGTAATTATTGCGGACAACCATAAGTATATCGCCACTGGAAATTTCATTTTCTTGCCATCTAATTTTTGTTCTTATCTGTTGATTATAAAGGTTGGCTCTTTTATTAGATCGGCAAAGCACAGTAGTACTATTCACGCCTTCATTGCTGTAAGAGGCTTCCAGGGCCTCTTGTAATTCTTCCCCCGTATTGAGGCGAACAATCTCAGAATTAGTGGCTAACTTAGGAGAGGAATAATCTTTATTAGCAATTTTAGTTCTTAAATCTGTAGCATTTTTAAGTATGAGAGAATCTTTTTTTTGTCTAACTACTTGAGTAAGCTCATTACAGGTAACTTGTTTCTTATAGTGTTTTGTTAGTTTTCCTTCATCCAATGCTGGGCTCATGTCTAAATGTACAGGAGGCAGTTGAGCTGTATCACCAATAAGGATTAATTTACAATTATTTCCATCATATACATATTCAATTAAATCTTCTAGCAGTGAACGGTTCCCAAATCCTCTATCAGAATTTTCAGAAATCATAGAAGCTTCATCTACTATAAAGATAGTGTTACTATGTGTATTTTTTTTGAGTGTGATAAAAGTGTTGCCACTTTTGTTTGTTCTTATCCAATAGATTTTTTTATGAATAGTACTTGCAGCTTTTTTGGAATACTTAGAAAGTACTTTTGCAGCTCTTCCTGTTGGCGCCATCAGTACGGATCGTTTTCCTAAAATTGGTAAGGATTTTACAAGTATTGAAACGAGAGTAGTTTTTCCTGTTCCTGCATAGCCTTTAAGTATGAAGACATTGCTATTTTCTGTGATCGCCACAAAGTCAGATATATTGGTGATAATTTGGTTTTGCTCGCTTGTTGGCTGAAAAGGAAAATGTAATCTGATTTTTTCTTGTAGTTTTTGGCTGTTCATCTACAAGATATTGACTTCTGGCTCAATTTGTATTCCATATTTCTCTAAAATAGTGTTTTGTATCTTTTTTGCAAGTTTGATAATGTCTTTCCCGCTAGCATTCTTGTAATTTACAAGTACTAATGCTTGATTTTTATGCACACCCGCATCACCATCCCTATATCCTTTAAGTCCTACATTTTCTATTAGCCATCCAGCTGCTAGTTTTATTTCAAGTTCTGATATTTTATGGCCGACTATTTCTGGAAAATCTTTTTTTAATGATTCAAATTTATTTGTGGAAATCACAGGATTTTTAAAAAAACTTCCGCTATTGCCAAGTTTTGCAGGATTTGGTAATTTTCTGTTTCTTATATTGATAACTGCATCAGCAATATGTTTTGGTGATGGCTTAAGGTTTAAGGTTGTTAGCTCTTCTTCAATAGCACCATAAGTGGTTTTGTTAAGCGGTGTTTTCAAAAGTTTAAACTCCACCTTAGTTATGATAATTTTATCTTTTAATGTTACTTTGAAAATAGAATTTCTGTACTCAAATTTACATTCTTCCCTACTAAATATTCTGTTTTTTCTTTGTGCAATGTCAAAAGCATAAACTTTAGTTATGGTATCTTTTACTTCCATGCCGTAAGCCCCAATATTTTGTACTGGGCTAGCGCCAACTGTTCCAGGGATTAAAGCTAAATTTTCTACTCCTGATAGTTCTTGACTTATGCTCCATTGTACAAAATCATGCCAATTAATGCCAGCACCAACTTTTACAATTGCAAATTCTTCATTATCTTCTAAGATACATATTCCTGCAATTTTGTTGTGTAAAATTAATCCATCAAAATCTTGTGTAAGCAAGATGTTTGAGCCTCCTCCTAAAACAAAAGTTTTATTACTATTGTAAATTTTTGAATCTAGGATGTCTTTTAATTCCGCTGCAGAATCAAATTCCGCAAAGTATCTTGCTTTAGCATTTATCGAAAAGGTATTGTGCTTTTTTAAGCAATAATTTTCTTTAAAGTTAGGCATTTTAAAGTGTTTGTGGATCTACTTCAGTTACTTTTTGGTCAGCACATTTTATTGTTCGTGCTTGGTATTTTTTTATTATTAAGTAATCATGTGTTGCTATTAATATTGTAGTCCCTTTTGCATTTATTTCTTTCAAAAGTTCAATAATTTTTGCTGATTTTTCAGGGTCAAGATTGCCAGTTGGTTCATCCGCTAAAATAATTTCAGGATGATTTAATAATGCCCTAGCAATTGAGGCCCTTTGTTGTTCGCCTCCAGATAGTTCGTGTGGCATTTTTTCTTTTACTCCATTTAAATGTACACTATTCAATACTTCATCTATCCTTTTGGATATTTCAATTTTGTTTCCCCATCCTGTTGCTTTTAGTACAAATTCTAAATTATCAGCAACAGTTCTGTCAGTTAGTAATTGAAAATCTTGAAATACTATTCCTAGCTTTCTTCTGAGTGTAGGGACTTCTTTGTGTTTTATTTTTGTTAGCTCAATATCAGCAACCGAGATGTTTCCAGCCGATACTTTTATTTCAGCATATAAAGCTTTTAAAAGTGAACTTTTTCCACTTCCAGTATTTCCAATCAGGTAAAGGAATTCTCCTTTTTTAATTTTGAGGGTGATATTACTAAAAACTTGGTGGTTCATTTGGTGTATATTAACACCTTCAATATTTATTATTGGATTATTCATTTTTGTTAAAATATTTATAAATTTTACCATAAGGCATCTCTTTTAACAAAGTTGTAATTCCTTCTGTGTCTTTTTTTAATCCGTTTTTCTTCAGCCCTTGGTTAATTTGACTTAATCTGAAGTATGCTACTAAAATCATTTCTGCATCTCTGATTTGTACAAAGTCAGGGATTTTATTCGTCCCTTTTATTTTTAGAATGTATAACACTAAGCAAATTAAAAAATTTATTATCTCTAAAACGCTAAATTACAGCAATAATTGTTAAATAATTGTGTTCACAACTTCAGATGTTCTGTTTTATGGCATTTTGTTTATTCACTACTTTTAAGCTTTATTATGGAAAATATGAAAAAACAAATTTGTTTATTTCTTTTTGTATTTGTAACAGGGACATTATTCGCTCAAGATGATCTGCTTTCTCACGCTAAAACTTTATTTGATGATGGTAAATATAGCGCTTCTCAATCTATTTTAAATCAACTTTCTATTACTCATGGCACTACTGCTGAGATTATGTATTTAAATGCTAGATGCTCAAAAGAACTTTTTTTTTCTGATGCTATTGTACTTTACAATGAGCTTAATGAGGGTTTCCCCTATCATGAGTTTAAAGATGAGGTAAATAAAGATTTAGCACTCATTTATTATAGAGAGAAGCAGTATGCTTATGCCATTACTTCATTCTTAAAAGTAAAGGATCTTTCAAATGAACAATTATTTAAATTGGCTTATGCTTATTTTAGTATTGATTCTTTA
The DNA here is from genome assembly GCA_036139835.1 of Bacteroidota bacterium. Lineage (GTDB taxonomy): Bacteria > Bacteroidota > Bacteroidia > Flavobacteriales > BACL11 > BACL11. The sequence goes on along the minus strand of JAYZYW010000066.1, from coordinate 14,286 downwards.
GAAGACGCTCAGTTGTATTTTTCAAAAATAATGAACACCGATAGTAAATTTGCTTCAGCTTCACAATATTATTATGCATTTATTGCATATGAAAGAGGTTTGTATAAGTCTGCTTTGGAGAGTTTTAAAAAACTTTTAAATGACGAAAAATTTGGGACAATTGTACCGTATTACATTAGTCAAATTTATTTTTATCAAAAAGAATATCGGAAATTAATAGTATTTGCGAAACCATTATCAGAGGATGTTATAGCTAGTAGAAAATCTGAAATAAATAGATTGTTGGCTGAGGCCTATTATCGAACTGATAATTTTGCAAATGCTGTAAATTATTTTGAAGTATTTATTGCTGAAGAAAAAGAGAAAAGTTCGTTAGTATATTTCTTATTAGGATATTCTTATTTTAAATTAGCAAATTATGAAAATGCTATTTCTAATTTGGAATATGTTTCAAATGCTGCAGATAGCATTATGCAGTATTCCTTTTATTATCTTGGTTCAAGTTATTTGGAACTAGAACACTATAATTATGCTTTGCAGGCATTTAAAAAATCAGCAAGTTTTGATTATAATAAGAAGTTACAAGAGGATGCTTATTATAGTTATGCAAAGTTATCTTATCAGCTGGAGCTTCCTTTTGATAATACGCTACAAACATTAAATACTTATTTAGAAACTTTTAATCATCCTGTGCATATACAACAAATTAAAACATTAATGGTTCAAACATTGCAAGCTACAAGTCAATATTCTGAAGCTTATACAGTTTTAAAAGATATTCATTTGCCGAGTTTTGATCAGCAAAAAGCATTGCAACAGTTAGCTTTTTTCTTGGGTGTTAAAGAGTTTAATCAGCAGAATTTTAAAAAAGCAATTTCTTATTTTACTAATGCTAATAACTATCCTATAAATGATACTTATTCTTATTTGTTAAATTTTTGGCTAGCTGATTGTCATTTTCAGTTAAGTGATTATGAGAAAGCAATTGATGGATATAATGGCATATCTGCTTCTGGAAATGAAAGTCTTGCTGATTATGAGAATTTGAGAAAATATAATTTAGCATATTCCTATTTTCAAAAACAAGATTATCTAAATGCAGTAAGGTGGTTTCGTTCTTATGAAAAAGTTGCTTCTGATAGCATGAAGATTAACGATACTTACTTAAGAATTGCAGATGGCTATTTTATGAGGAGTGATTTTCCCTTGTCAGCTAAATATTATGATAAAGCAGTTAAATGCAATCTTTTTGATACTGATTATGCCCTATATCAACACTCTGTTTCATTGGGTTTAATTGGAAAAAACACTTTAAAAGTGGAGCTCTTAAAACAAATTGTTGCAGATTTTGCTAACTCATCTTATTATGATAATTCCCTTTATGATTTAGCAAAACATTATAAAAACACATCAAATTATGTTTTAGCAAATAAGTATTATGATGATTTAATTTCTTTTAGTAATGATGATAATTTAGTAGCAGATGCTTACTTAAGTAAGGGGATGATTGATTTTAATAGTGGTAAGGTTGAAGTTGCTATTGATCAGTTTTTGTTTGTTGTTAATAATTACCAGCAAATAAAATATTTTAAAGAAGCGCTGTCTGGTTTGCAATCCGCTTATGCCTCTATTGGAAAAATTGAGGAGTATTTAGCGGTTATTGAATCATTACCAGAAGTAAGTATTACTAAAGCAGAGCAAGATTCATTAACTTACAGTACTGCTTTTATGAAGTTTTCTGAAATGGATTATGAGGTTGCAAAAAATGCTTTTGATAAATATTTGCAAAGGTTTGAAAGTGGTATTTTTATAGATGATGCTACTTATTATAATGCAATTAGTTCATTAAAAATTGGAGACACAACAAGTGCGGTGCTTAATTATGAAAAAGTGCTAGAAAGTAGCTCTTCTTCTCATCAAGAAGATGCCTTAATATTTTTAGCTAGAAGAAGTTATCATGTAGGTGATTATGAAACATCAAACATATATTATGCTAAATTATTGAAATTTGCCTCTTCAAATTCAATAAAAAGAGAAGTTGTTATAAGGCTTATGACAGGCAATGAGCATACTGATCAAATAGTTGCTTTAAAATATGCAAAACAAGTAATAGAACTTGATAAAACAGACAATTGGCTACTTAGTAAAGCTTATATAATTATTGCAAGGGAGGAGTTTGAGTCAGGTAATTATGCAAAATCAAAATCATCATTTGAGAAAGTAACTAACTTGTCAGCCTATGATGAAGGAGCGGAGGCAAAATATTATTTAGCATATCTCACCTATTTAGATGATGATTTAGTTCTAGCAGAACAGCTAATTTTTGCACTTGCAGAGGATTATAGTAGTGATCACTTTATCGCAAAAGCATTTATTCTACTTGCAGATATTTATGTAGCACAGGCCAATCTTTTTCAGGCAAAAGCTACTTTAGAAAGTATTATTGATAATCATGATGATGAAGGGTTAGTTAATGTTGCTAGGGAAAAATGGGAACTTATAGTTGAAAGTGAAAAAGAAATAGTTGTTGATAAAATGGAGGAACAATTCTTTATTGAAATATCAGAAGATAATTTTGAATATGTAGTACAAGAAATTGATGAAAATTATATTGTACCTATTCCCGATACGATTCTAATTGAGATAGATAGCTTGGAAATAATTAATAAAAATACTTTAGAAGATGAATTTGAATAAACTAGTTTTAATAATTCTAGTAAGCGCTAGTTCTGTTTTTGCACAAGATATTGGCACCACAGAAGTAAAGATTGTGGAGGGATTTAAGCCTGCAATCCCTGAAGCTAGTAGACTAAATGAAAATGCAACTTTTGCGGATACTATGAAAAAAGATAGAACCCAGATTTATGAGGTGCTTAATGCTAATCTAAAATCAGATTATAAAACCAAACCATTGGCAGTAGCACAAGTTAAAGATGATAAAATTCCTAAGCTATATGGCACAAAAGCTGGATTGGGTTTCGGAAGTGCTTTGACGACTAAAGCAAATGTTGTGCATAATAGTAAGCGCTCCACAACTTTGAGTTATGGAATTATTGCAAATCATTTTGCTAATAAATATTCTGTAGCAAAAAACAGTAAAAATATCATGCATTTGTATGTAAAAAAAATTAGTTCTTCTTATATTTTATTGGCGAATTTGGATTATGACAGAAGAACGACTTTGTATTATGATCAGAAGATTAATTTAGAAGCAGATAGGTTTTTTAGAAATCGTTTTGCCTATACGAAACTTTCTTTTTCTGCTATTTCAAAAGAAACTTCTGAACAGCAACTAAAACATCATACCACTTTCTTTATTTCTGATTTAAATGAGCTTTCAGAAAATCAAATTCATTTAGGATCTAATTTGAGTAAAACAATAAATGGATTAGCATATAGCTTAACAATTGAATTTGACAACTATTTACGGTATAATAATTCGGATTCAAAAGTTAAGAATACAGACCTAAAGATAATTTCTCTTTCTCCTAATACTAGTTTTGTAAAATATGGTGTCTATTTTGATTTAGGATTTGATTTTGATTTTGTTTCTGATGATTCTTCAATTGGCTTTTTCCCGAAGATTAAGGCCACTAAGGAGCTTGTAAAAGATGTTTTATTAATTTATGGAGGATTGGGTCACAGTGAGCAAAAACATACGCTTAAATCGTTATCTGATGAGAATCCGTATATTCATTCTTTTGGAATCAATCAATCTATTTTAGGTGACAGTAGTTTCCTTCAAAGCTTAGAAAATACTGATGTCCAAGAACTGTATTTAGGCATGCGAAATGTATTGGCAAAAGGGGAGGTTATTGAAGGAGGTATTGCTTACGGAATAGTTCAAAATATTGCTCATTTTATTAGCGTTGATCACCATATCTATGATCGGTTTCAAGTTGCTTACCTTGATGTAAAGCAATTACATGTGAGTGCTAATTATTCTAGAAAGATCAATGAGATTCTTGGCTTAAATGTAAATGCTGATTACTTTAATTGGGATGTAGATGTTTATCACAAACCTAATCTTACTGCCAATTTGAGTGCTCCAATAAATTTAAGAAATAAAATAAAAGCTGCTCCTGCAATAAGTTATATTGGAAAAAGAAGCGTAATGGATGCTAGTATTTCTGAACTCCCAGCACAGATTCATGCTAATTTAGGGCTGTACTATTTCTATTCAAAACAACTTTATGCTTATTTGCAATTTAATAATCTTACTAATTCAAAACAAGCTCTCTGGTTAGGTTATCGTGAAGTTGGTTTTAATGCTGTGTTTGGAGTTAATTTTTCCTTCTAAAAGTTATCAACCTATGTTGATAAAACAAGCTATTTATTATGTGTTTTCTTATGCTTTTAATCAGTAGTAAAATTGTATATTTGTTTCTTTATAAATAGAAGGATATAAATGTTATAATATTATGAGTGAAGAAAATAAAAATCAAGATTATAGTGCAGACAATATTCAAGTACTTGAAGGCTTAGAGGCGGTTAGGAAAAGGCCTGCTATGTACATTGGGGATATTGGTGTAAAAGGATTGCATCATTTGGTGTATGAAGTAGTGGATAACTCAATAGATGAAGCTTTAGCTGGGCATTGTTCTCATATTGATTGTTTTATTAATGAAAATAATTCCATAACTGTTACAGATAATGGAAGAGGAATCCCAACAGGAATACATGAGAAAGAAGGTAAATCAGCTCTTGAAGTTGTAATGACTGTTTTGCATGCTGGAGGAAAGTTTGACAAGGGTTCGTATAAAGTTTCCGGGGGTCTTCATGGTGTTGGGGTAAGTTGTGTAAATGCGCTTGCATCGGATTTAAGAGTTGAGGTGCATAGAGATGGAAAAGTTTTTGAACAAGAATATAAAATTGGCGTACCACAATATGATGTTCGTGAAATAGGAACAACTGATAAAACAGGAACCTCTGTTACTTTTCAGCCAGACTCTATAATTTTTGAAGAAACAGTATATCATTTTGATATTTTAGTAGCACGTTTAAGAGAATTAGCTTTCTTAAATAAAGGCATTCATCTATCTATTACTGATAAAAGAAGAACTAATGAAGAGGGAGATTTGATAAAAGAAGCCTTTTATTCTGAAGGAGGCCTAAAGGAATTTGTTTCTTTTTTAGATGAAACAAGAGTCCCTATATTAGAAGATGTAATTTATTTTGATGGAGAAAAAGATGGTGTTCCGGTTGAAGTTGCTATGCTTTATAACACTTCTTATACTGAAAATGTTCATTCTTATGTTAATAATATCAACACACATGAAGGGGGAACGCATCTTTCTGGTTTTAGAAGAGGACTTACTAGAACACTTAAGAAATATGCTGATGAATCTGGTTTGTTAAAGAAAGTAAAAATAGAAATTTCTGCTGATGATTTTAGAGAAGGATTGACAGCTATAATTTCAGTGAAAGTAATGGAACCCCAATTTGAAGGTCAAACAAAAACTAAACTTGGGAATAAAGAAGTTACTACGGCTGTTTCGCAATCAGTAAGTGATATGCTTACTTTTTATTTAGAGGAAAATCCTGATCAAGCAAAAATAATTGTTGAGAAAGTGATTTTAGCTGCAACTGCTCGTAATGCAGCTAATAAGGCTAGAGAAATGGTACAGAGAAAAAGTGTGCTGACAGGATCTGGACTTCCAGGAAAACTTTCTGATTGCTCAGAAAAAGATCCTGCAAAATGTGAGATTTTTTTAGTTGAGGGAGATTCTGCAGGGGGTACTGCTAAGCAAGGAAGAGATAGACATTTCCAAGCAATTATGCCTCTTAGAGGTAAAATTCTTAATGTTGAAAAAGCAATGCAACATAAGGTTTTTGAAAATGAAGAAATTAAAAATATGTTTAAAGCACTTGGAGTTTCTATTGGGACAGATGAAGATTCCAGGGAATTAAATCTAGATAAATTAAGATATCATAAAGTAGTAGTTATGACAGATGCAGATATTGATGGGTCTCATATTGCTACCTTGTTACTTACTTTCTTTTTTCGTTTTTTAAAACCACTTATTGAGCAAGGCTATGTTTACATTGCGACTCCTCCTTTATATTTGTTAAAAAAAGGAAAAGATCAAAGATATTGTTGGGAGGAAAATCAAAGAGATTTAATGATTAAAGAAATGCAAGGTGGTAAGGATGTAAATGTAAATATTCAAAGGTATAAAGGTTTAGGGGAGATGAATGCTTCTCAGTTATGGGATACTACTTTAAATCCTGAGCACCGAACTTTAAAACAAGTTACTATTGATAATGCTGCAGAAGCTGATAGAATTTTCTCTATGCTTATGGGAGATGAAGTCCCTCCAAGGAGAGAATTTATTGAAGCAAATGCCAAGTATGCAAATATTGATGCTTAAAGAAATAATAAATTAAGAAAAATAAATGAAAGTTACAGTAGTAGGAGCAGGAGCAGTAGGAGCAAGTTGTGCAGAATATATTGCAATAAAAAACTTTGCTTCAGAAGTAGTAGTAGTTGATATTAAAGAAAATTTTGCTGAAGGTAAAGCAATGGATTTGATGCAGACAGCTTCTTTGAATGGGTTTGACACTAAAATTATAGGAAGCACTAACGATTATTTGAAAACTGCAGGTAGTAATATAGCAGTAATTACTTCAGGAATTCCAAGAAAACCTGGAATGACAAGAGAGGAATTAATTGGAATCAATGCAGGAATTGTAAAATCAGTTACTGAGCAATTAATTAAATACTCTCCTGATGTTATTTTGATTATTGTAAGTAATCCTATGGATACCATGACTTATTTGACTCATAAAGCAACTGGGCTGCCTAAAAATAGAATTATTGGTATGGGAGGGGCTTTAGATTCTGCAAGATTCAAATATAGATTAGCCGAGGCAATGGAATGCCCAGCTTCTGATATTAATGGTATGGTAATTGGAGGTCATTCCGATACTGGAATGGTGCCCTTAACAAGATTAGCAACTAGAAATTCTGTTAATATTTCTGAATTTTTATCTGATGAAAGATTGCGAAAAGTTTTAGAGGATACTAAAGTGGGTGGGGCTACATTAACAGGAATGTTAGGCACTTCAGCTTGGTACGCTCCCGGTGCAGCAGTAAGTAGTTTGGTGCAAGCAATTGCTTGTAACCAACAAAAAATGTTTCCTTGTTCTGTATTACTTGATGGGGAATTTGGCTTAAATGATTTATGTATTGGAGCTCCAGTTATTTTAGGTAAAAATGGAATTGAACGTATTGTAGAAATTAATCTTAATGATTCTGAAATGAATAAATTAAAAACTTCAGCTGATGGAGTAAAAGCAACCAATTCATTACTTAATGATTTAAATCTGTAATTTTTGTTGGATATAAAGTTGCTAAAATGATAAAACTTATTACTTTTGCAGTCCTACTTTTAAGATTATGAAAAAAAACATACATCCAGATAATTATAGATTGTGCGTGTTTAAAGATATGTCAACTGATTATGCAGTTTTAACAAAATCATGTGTTGAAACTAAGGATACAATTAAATGGGAAGATGGAAATGAATATCCGTTATTTAAAATGGAAATCTCTTCCGACTCTCATCCATTTTTTACAGGCAAAGCTAAATTGATTGATACAGCCGGAAGAATTGATAAGTTTAAGAATAAATATAAGAAATTTCAAAAATAATAGAATTTTAAACTATAAAAAAGCCTGCACATTTGTGTGGGCTTTTTTATTTAACTTTGCCTACTATGAACGTAATATTATTTGACAACCATCGGGCTAATTATTATCCGTTAAGTTTTACACGTCCTATTGCGTATTTTAGAGTTGGTATATGTACAATAAAAGAGAAATGGGAAAAATATTACAAGTCTGTTTCGGTAAAAACGGAAGATTATTTGTTGGCTAAGTTTCCTTTAAAAGTTCAAAAAGATAATCTTTGGATTGATGCTCGAATCCTTCCTTCACAAGTGTTAACAATAGAGTTGAATAGCTTAAGAGTTGGAGAGGCTTTAGCAAAAAATGGAAAGATTGTTGCTTTTAGAAATAGCACTTTTAACACCAAGAAACTAAATGTCATTGATTCTAATACTACATTCAGTACTATTGAGAATTTATGTGATATTTTTTCTTTAAATGGAGAAGAAATAAAGAATGATTTTGATCGAATGTTCCCTTCAAAAAAACTAAAATGGCAAGGAACTGTTGAAAAATTAGAACAAATTAAAACCTCTAATATCAAGATTGGAAATCATCCCATTTGGATTGAAGAAGGTGCTAAATTACAGCATTGTATTTTGAATACTACTGATGGACCTATTTATATTGGTAAAGATGCAGAAATTATGGAAGGATCTATGGTTAGAGGGCCTTTTGCTATGTTAAATAATTCAGTATTAAAAATGGGGTCAAAAATCTATGGTGCAACTACTTTGGGCCCCTATTGCAAAGTAGGAGGAGAGATCAATAATGCTGTATTTTTTGGTTATTCATCCAAAGCGCATGATGGTTTCTTGGGTAACTCTGTAATTGGTGAGTGGTGTAATTTAGGTGCTGACACTAATAATTCTAACCTTAAAAATAATTATGCTCAAGTCAAGTTATGGAATTATGAGACAGAAAGCTTTAAGAATACAGATCTTCAGTTTTGTGGATTAATCATGGGAGACCATTCAAAATGCGGTATAAATACCATGTTTAATACTGGTACTGTAGTTGGTGTAAGTACTAATATTTTTGGAAGTGGCTTTCCTAGAAATTTTATTCCATCCTTTAGTTGGGGTGGATCTTCAGGTTTTTCAGTTTATAAATTACCTAAAGTTTTTGATGTAGTAGAGAAAGTATTTGCTAGAAGAAAAATCAAGTTTGATAAATCAGAAAAAGATATTCTTGAGCACGTGTATGATATGACAAAACGTTATCGAAACGAGTAATAACTGACAAAAAGACCATTTTATTTTCATGGTACAATAATTGCATTTATAAAGTTAGTGAAAACAATTTATTATGAAGAAAGATATACGAATGAGCTCATTAGATTTATCAGAGTTATTGAATGAAGATACAGAGTTTTTGCCATTGATGAGTGATGAGGATGAAGCCAAAATCTCCAAAGAAGACACTCCGGATATTTTACCGATATTACCTTTAAGAAATACTGTTTTATTTCCTGGTGTTATTATTCCAATTACTATTGGAAGAGATAGATCGGTTAAGCTTATTAAGGAGGCTGAGAGGGGTGATAAAATGATAGGTGTAGTTGCTCAAAAGGATTTTGATATAGAGCTCCCTGAAATGAGCGATTTACATGAAGTTGGGACAATTGCTCATATTCTGAAAATGTTAAAAATGCCTGATGGAAATATTACTGTCGTAATCCAAGGGCGTAAGCGTTTTAAAATTGATGAAATGATGCAAGATATTCCTTATTTTAAAGCAAAAATTACTGAATTGAAAGAAGTGAAACCAGAAGTAAAGGATGATGAATTCTCCGCTTTAGTTTCTTCAATCAAGGATTTATCATTAAAAATTATTGATGCATCTCCAAATATTCCTAGTGAAGCTGCAATAGCAATTAAAAACATTAAGAATTCATCATTCGCAATAAATTTTGTCTCTTCAAATATGAATATTGGGTTAGCAGAAAAGCAGTTTCTATTAGAAGAAATTGATTTGAAAAAACGTGCGATTTCAGCATTAGAACTTTTAACAAAAGAGTTGCAAATGCTAGAAATGAAGAATAAGATTCAATCAAAAGTGCAGACTGATTTAGATCAGCAGCAAAAGGAGTATTTTTTGAATCAGCAGATGAAAGCAATACAAGAAGAATTAGGAGGGAGCGGTTCACATAAAGAAGTTGAAGAAATGCGTAAGGAGGCCTCTAAAAAGAAGTGGAATAAAGAAATTGCAAATGCATTTGATAAGGAGTTAAGAAAATTACAAAGGATGAATCCTTCAATGTCAGATTATGCTGTGCAAAGAAGCTATATCGAACTTATTTTAGATTTACCTTGGGATGAGGTAACTAAAGATAATTTTGACCTTGATAAAGCAAGAAAAATTTTGGATAGAGATCATTTTGGGTTAGAACAAGTTAAAGAAAGAATTATTGAACATTTGGCAGTTCTAAAGCTAAAAGGAGATATGAAATCTCCAATTCTTTGTTTGTTTGGGCCTCCTGGTGTAGGGAAAACCTCATTGGGAAAATCAATAGCAGAAGCGCTTGGAAGAAAATATGAGAGAGTTTCATTGGGAGGGTTGCGTGATGAAGCGGAAATTAGAGGGCACCGCAAAACTTATATTGGAGCAATGCCCGGAAGAATTATTAAATCTGTTAAAAAAGCAAAATCATCAAACCCAGTTTTTGTTTTAGATGAGATTGATAAGGTTACAAGAGATAATTATGGGGATCCTTCTTCCGCTCTTTTGGAGGTTTTAGATCCCGAGCAAAATGAAACTTTTCATGATAATTATTTAGAATTAGACTATGATTTGTCAAAAGTGATGTTTGTTGCTACAGCAAATTCATTAGCTACGATACAGCCGGCACTTAGGGATAGAATGGAAATTATAGAAATGAATGGCTATACTATTGAAGAAAAGGTTCAAATTGCTAAAAAACATTTGTTCCCTAAACAAATAAGATTACATGGCATGAAAGAAAAGCAATTTACTATATCAGATAAAATGTTAGAGAAAATTATTGATCAGTATACTCGTGAATCTGGAGTGAGAACTCTTGAGAAAATGATTAGTAAGATGATCAGAAATGTTGCAAAATCAATTGCTATGAATCAAGAATTTGATTATTCCCCAAATGTTGCGATAGTCGAAAAAGTGTTAGGTGCTCCAAAATTTGATAGAGATAGAGTAACTGATAATTCAGTTGCAGGTGTGGTTACGGGGTTAGCTTGGACATCAGTTGGTGGTGATATTCTTTTTATTGAAAGCAGTCTAAGTAAAGGAAAAGGAAAGCTATCAGTAACAGGTAATTTGGGAACGGTAATGAAAGAATCAGTCACAATCGCAATGGAGTATTTAAAAGCGCATGCTAATACTTACGATTTGTCTTATGATATTTTTGATAAATGGAATGTGCATGTTCATGTGCCAGAAGGAGCTACTCCAAAAGATGGCCCATCTGCTGGTATTACCATGTTTTCTTCTTTAGTTTCATCATTTACACAAAGAAAAGTAAAGGAAAAAATTGCTATGACTGGAGAGCTTACTTTAAGAGGTAAGGTGCTCCCAGTTGGTGGGATTAAAGAGAAAATATTAGCAGCTAAGCGAACTGGTATACATGAGGTTATTTTATCACAACAAAATAAAAAAGACATTTTAGAAATTAATGAAAGATATCTTAAGGGTATGATTTTTCATTATGTAGATACTTTAAAAGAGGTCATTGATATTGCACTTTTGGAAGAAAAAGTAAAAGATGCTGTTAAGATTAATTAATATCTTTGTAGTAATAAATTAAAAAGGAAATCGTTTTTAAGACTGAATGCGATATACACATTTTTTAATAGCACTTTTCTTGCCTTTGAGTATTATTGCTCAAGATGGTGGACAGAGTGTATTCTCGTGTATTAATGTTGAACACTCTCCAAGAATAGAAGCTCTTGGAGGTAGTGCAATTGCGGTATTTGATAGTGATGTCTCTTTATCTCAAACAGTTCCATCACTTTTAAATGCATCTATGCATAATGAATTAGTTTTTACATTTGGTGATTATTTTTCAGATATTAATTTGCTTTCTTTTTCATATGCGAGGAATTTTAAAGAAATAGGAACCATAGGAGTTTCCTTAAAAGCTATTAACTATGGTGATTTTGAGAGAAATGATGCTACAGGTTATAATCAGGGTAGTTTTTCTGCAAATGACCAGGTACTAACTTTTGGGATTGGTAAAAAAGTGCATGAAAAATTGTCTGTAGGAGTAACTCTTAATTTGTTAAATGCTACTTATGATACTTATACTGCTTTCGCGTTATCATCCAACATAAGTTCTACTTATTTTAATTCTGAAAAGAGGTTTTCTTCCACATTGCTTATAAAGAATATTGGAAGACAATTAAACACCTATTCATCTGAGAAGGAAAGTTTTCCTTATGAAATTCAGTTTGCGATAAGTAAAGAATTAGCGCATTTGCCTTTTAGATATCATTTAGCGTATAATAATATCAATAAGTTTGATGTGAAATCTCCTTATAAATTAATAAATCAAACAAATATTGAGACAGGGGAACTTGAAATAAAAGAAGAAAGTATTGCTAAAACTGCTTTACGACATTTTGTTATTGGTGGGGAGTTAAATCCATTCAGAAAAAGTTTATTTATTAGGGGTGGGTTTAATTTTCAGAGAAGGTTTGATTTGTCAACAGTTAGTTGGCCCGCTATGGTTGGGTTCTCTTGGGGTATAGGATTTCGAGTATCTAAATATTATTTTGACTATAGTAGATCATCTTATCATCTTTCAGGTATGACAAATAATTTTAGTATTGCAACAAATTTGAGTACTTTTGGACTCTGATGAGCTTGCTATTTAACATAGCTATTGATGGTCATTCCTCTTGTGGGAAAAGTACAATTGCAAAATCAATTGCTAATAAATATGCAATGCGTTATATTGATACAGGAGCAATGTACCGTGCCATTACGTTATATTGTATGAGGAATAGTCTTATTAAAAGTAAGGTAGTCTCTTTTGATAATTTACCTAAATTTCTTAATAAAGTATCAATTAATTTTGAGTTTAATTCAATAACAAAACAATCAGAAACTATTCTGAATGGAGAGAATGTAGAGGGCTTGATTAGAGGTATAAAAGTTTCTGATAATGTTTCAATTATTGCTCAAATAAAGGAGGTTCGTAAGAAACTAATTGCTCTGCAACAAGAAATAGGAGAATCTAAGAATGTGGTTATGGATGGAAGGGATATTGGCACAAAAGTTTTTCCTGATGCAAAATTAAAATTATTTGTTACTGCTCGTGCTGAGATTCGTGCTAAAAGAAGGTATGATGAGTTGGTGAAAAAAGGGCATGATGTTACTTTTAATGAAATTTTAAAAAATCTCAATGACAGAGATACACATGATACGCAAAGGGAGATTAATCCATTAGTTATGGCAACTGATGCTGTATTAATTGATAACTCAGATTTATCTATTCAAGATCAAAATGTTTTGATTGAGGGCTTAATAAATGATAAGAAATAATGAAAATTACAATTGATGCTTATTCTGGCTTTTGTTTTGGAGTGGTTTATGCTATTGAAATGGCTGAATCTATTTTGAAAAATGAAGATAATTTATATTGTTTGGGAGATATCGTACATAATAACAAAGAAGTTGAACGTTTAAATGCTTTAGGGTTGAAAATAATAGATCATAATGATTTGAAAGATTTGAAAGATTGTAAAGTATTGATTCGTGCTCATGGTGAGCCTCCTGAGACTTATGAATTGGCTTTGAAAAATAATGTTCAATTGTTAGATGCTTCTTGTCCTGTTGTGCTAAAATTACAACATCAAATAAAGGGAGGGTATGAAGAGATGAAACAAATTGATGGGCAGGTGATTATTTTTGGGAAACAGGGACATGCAGAAGTAGTTGGTTTGCTTGGGCAAACAAATAATAATGCAATTGTTGTTGCAACTATTGAAGATTTAGAGAAAATAGATTTTAATAAATCTATTTATATATATTCTCAAACTACTAAGAGTCCAAAAGCATATCAAGATATCACTTTAGAGATAGAAAAAAGGGTAAAAATGTCAACTAATACTAATATAAAATATATAGTAAATGATACTTTATGTAGACAGGTCTCTGGAAGAGAGCCCCAATTAAAGCAATTTTCTAATATAAATGATGTTATTATTTTTGTTAGTGGAAAGAAGTCTTCAAATGGAAAAATGTTGTATCAGTCCTGTAAAAGTCAAAACCAAAATTCCTATTTTATATCAGATATAGAGGAGTTGAAATCTGATTGGTTTTTGGGTATTAATTCAGTAGGGATTTGTGGGGCTACATCAACTCCTAGATGGTTGATGGAAAGTGTACAAAAGGCTATAGCAAAAATAGCTTAAATATTTTTTGTATTTTTTCAGATTAAAATTGTATTTTTGCAGGCCTTTTCAGAATGGTAGTGAGGTATTGAAAGGGAACGAATTTATAATTAATCGCTCTTAAATGTTAAGCCATCTAAGCCTTACTTACTTTAAGATACAAAGAGAAACGACAAAAATGTCAGAAGAAAATAAGAAAGAAACTGCTAAAAAATCAGTAACAACTACTAGAAAAGTAGTTAAAAC
>JAYZYW010000065.1:0-10450 GCA_036139835.1 Bacteroidota bacterium | reverse complement strand
TGAACTGGTATTAGGACAGTAGTTTCCATCGGGGGCTAACAGAGGTAATTTATAGGTAGGGTCAGTAATTAAAGCGTACATTAATACATCCATAGACTGTAAAAGTGACGCATTGTAAGGCTCCCACTCATTAGCAATTCCTGCAGCAGTCTGTGGGTCATCTAAAATCCCCATATAACTTACAATTGCCCAATATATATATTCAATCATCATACATTCATAGTCACATGTGTAATCATCATAATGATACCAAGCTGAAGAAGGATATATCCAAGGTGGAGAAAGTAGTTGCCCTCCTCTTGCAGCATCCATAGCTGTTGACATTAGAGATGAATTAGGTCCTATACTAAAAGCAGAAGGATAAATATTAGTATGCCCTACATGATTTATTGTATGGATAATTTCTTCTACTGTAGCATCATTACCCCAATGTCCTGTTTGTGTAGGGTCGATTTCATTATTATATAAAACCGCACTTACACCATCTCCATTATAATTATTTTCAAAAGTGTTCATTGCAGCATTTCCATCCTGAAAGAATATTGGCATTAATGCATTTTTATTTAAAAGTTGTAATTCAATTAATGGATCATCAACAACTCCATCTTCATTGTTATCTAAAAGTTCAGCAGCAACAGCTGCAGCATGCAAAACTTTTGAATCTGATATTGTGTTTTCAGCATAAATACTAAAACAATCTAATACATTAACAAATTTTGTAAATGGAGCAAGTGCGGGATCACTTATATTTGGATTAGAATCTATAGTAAAACAAACTGTATTTGGTTGTGCATTTCCTAATAATGGCAGCAAAAACAATAAATAAAGCAACTTTTTCATAATTTAAATTTTGGTAAATATAAGTAATTTATAATCGTATTTTTGCAATAATGAATGGAACTGTAATTAAGGCAACAGGTAAACGCTATACCGTAAAAACGGACAATAACGAAATTGTGCAATGCCGCTTAAAAGGAAAATTCCGAATTGAAGGCATTAAAAGTACTAATCCAATTGTAGTTGGAGATAAAGTAGAATTAGAGCAAGAATCGAAATTATATTTAATTGTAAAACTCCAAGAGAGAAAAAATCACATTCTAAGAAAATCAGTTAACTTATCTAAACAAACACATATAATAGCAGCTAATATCGATCAAGCAATTCTGATGATTACTTTAAATAGTCCTATTACAACAACAGGTTTTATTGATAGGTTTTTAGTGGCTGCTAATGCTTCTGGTGTAGATGTTATTTTATTATTTAATAAAATGGATTTATTAAAAGCTAAGTTTAAATTAGAACAAGAAGATTTGCAAAAAGTTTACGAGAAAATTGGCTATAAGTGTTTTGCGCTGTCAGTAATTAATGATGATTTATCAATCATTAAAGCTTTGATGAAAGCTAAGGTAAATATGATTTCTGGATATTCTGGAGTAGGCAAATCTACCTTGATAAATAAGTTGCAACCTAATTTAAATATCAATACTAAGGAAGTTTCCGAGACCCATAAACAAGGTCAACATACTACTACTTTTTCAGAGCTATATGAGTTAGATTTTGGAGCTTCCATTATTGATACTCCAGGAATAAGAGGTTTTGGTTTAGTGACATTAGCATTTAATGAAATCGGAAATTATTTTCCTGAGTTTTTTGCTTTAAAAACAGCTTGTAAATTCTATAATTGCATTCACAAGAATGAACCTAATTGTGCAGTGAAACTTGCCTTAGAAAAAGGAGACATTGCTGAGAGCAGGTATAAGAATTATTTAAATATGTTAGTAGAAAAAGAGGATCATTTTCGAACCAATGATTATTAAATGAGAGCTGTAATTCAAAGAGTAAGTGAGGCTTCTGTCTCTATTGAGAATAAAATTGTAGCACAAATAAATGTTGGACTTTTAATTCTTTTGGGTGTTGAACTTGATGATACCAAAGAGGATTCTTTGTGGCTTTCTAATAAAATCGCACAACTCAGAATATTTTCTGATTATGAGGGAAAAATGAATCATTCGCTTTTAGATATTGATGGTGAGGTAATTGTTGTGAGTCAGTTTACTTTACATGCTAAAATTAAGAAAGGCAATAGGCCTTCTTATATAAATGCTGCTAGACCAGAACAAGCAATTCCATTATATGAACAATTTAAAGATGACTTATCAAAGTTGATTTCTAAACAGGTTTTTTCAGGTGAGTTCGGTGCAGATATGAAAGTGTCATTAACTAATGATGGCCCTGTCACTATAATGCTAGACACAAAGAATAAGGAGTAAGAAAGATTTATTATTTCAGACAGATAAGAATTTGCTTTTTCATTCCATCAGGAGTCCCATAAAGATGTATTATCTCTATTTTATTTGAAAGGGACATAAGTCCAGGATTTATACCTGGTTTATTTTGAGGAATTCGCATTCCTAATTCTGAATAATAGTTTTTCCATGTTTCTAGCGTATCACTACTATATGGATGAAGAAACGTCATAGGCTGTAACAGAAAAATAGAGTCTTTTTTAAAAGCCTCATATATTAATTCTGAACAATAGTAAGAGCTATTATCTATTATAAAAGTATTGTCGTATTCTGCGCCTAGTTTCTTTTTTAAGAAAGAGATAGCATCTTGTATGGAATGCCTATATTGTGGTTTTAATCTTCCAACTATTACCTTTGGATTTTTATTTATATCGTATGAGCGATTAAGAAAACTATCAATGTTTGTTATTTGTACTCCTCCTGGAAGAGCTTCTAAGACTTTAACATCTTGATCTAAACAATAAAAATATTTATCTTCACAGACTTCATTTGGATTAGTTGGCAAAGGAGGCTGATTTGTTTCTATAACAATCCCAATATGTGAGAAATTACCACCTTTATATCCAGGTGTCACCAGTTCAATAGCATCGCATAGTGGAGAAGAATCTAAATCTTGGAAAAGCAGATCTCCTACTTGAGGTGTGAATGCATTTTCTTTTTGATTGTTGTTACATGCAATACAAAAACCGATTAGTAAGATGAAATATTTTTTCATTTGTCAAATATAAAAAAAGAGGACCGATTAAGGCCCTCTTTTTATTCTTTCAGCAATTTAAAAATTAGTCTGCCAAAACAATAATCTGATTGTTTTGCATTTCAATTACCCCGCCATTAATGTCAAATTTTTCAGTCTCTTTATTAGAAGTAGTGATTCTTATTTCTCCTTTGCTAAGAGTAGAGATGATTGGCGCGTGATTATTAAGAATTTCAAATCCTCCATTTTGCCCAGGAAATTTTACTGAGGTTACTTCTCCACTAAATAACTCCTTTTCAGGGGTAATAATTTCTAATATCATTGTCTTTTTATTTAGCGTCAGCTAACATCTTTTCTCCCTTTTCAATAGCTTCTTCAATAGAGCCGACTAAGTTAAAGGCGGCTTCTGGATACTGATCAACTTTCCCATCCATAATCATATTAAATCCTTTAATGGTGTCTGCAATATTTACAAGCACCCCCTTAAGACCTGTAAATTGTTCAGCAACATGGAAAGGTTGAGATAAGAATCTTTGTACTCTTCTTGCTCTATGTACTGCTAACTTATCTTCATCAGATAATTCGTCCATACCTAAAATTGCGATGATATCTTGTAATTCTTTATATCTCTGTAATAATTCTTTTACATTCTGTGCACATTTATAATGTTCTTCACCTACTACATCTGGGGTAAGAATTCTTGAGGTAGAATCTAATGGGTCTACCGCTGGATAAATTCCTAACTCAGCAATTTTTCTTGAGAGTACGGTTGTCGCATCCAAGTGTGCAAATGTTGTGGCAGGAGCAGGATCAGTTAAATCATCCGCAGGAACATATACTGCTTGCACCGATGTAATTGATCCGTTTTTAGTAGAAGTAATTCTTTCTTGCATTGTTCCCATTTCAGTTGCTAATGTTGGCTGGTACCCTACTGCTGATGGCATACGACCAAGTAATGCAGATACCTCAGAACCAGCTTGAGTAAAACGGAAGATATTGTCAACAAAGAAGAGTACATCTTTTCCTTTCCCTTCACCATCTCCATCTCTAAAATATTCGGCAATTGTTAACCCTGAGAGAGCAACCCTTGCTCTTGCCCCAGGGGGCTCATTCATTTGCCCGAAAACAAATGTTGCTTTAGAATCGCCCATTTTTGCTCTATCAACTTTTGATAAATCCCATCCTCCGTCTTCCATTGAATTGTTAAAGTCTTTACCATAATTAATAATTCCAGATTCTAACATCTCTCTCATAAGGTCGTTTCCTTCTCTGGTTCTTTCTCCGACACCAGCAAATACTGATAAACCACCATGACCCTTAGCAATATTGTTAATTAACTCTTGAATAAGTACTGTTTTCCCTACTCCAGCTCCTCCAAACAAACCAATTTTGCCACCTTTTGCATAAGGTTCAATTAAGTCAATTACTTTGATGCCTGTAAATAAGACTTCTGTAGAGGTTGATAAATCTTCAAATTTTGGTGGTTCTCTATGTATTGCAAGTCCACTTGATTTATCAAGGTTCTCCATACCATCAATAGCATCTCCGATCACATTGAAAACCCTTCCTTTAATATGTTCTCCAGTAGGCATTTTGATAGGAGCTCCTGTGGCAATAACTTCAGCACCTCTGCTAACTCCATCAGTAGTTTCCATAGAAATAGCTCTTACAGTGTCTTCACCAACATGTTGTTGGCATTCTAAAATTAATTTATCTCCATTTTCTCTAGTAATTTCTAAAGAATCATAGATATCTGGCAACCCTACTTCATTGTTGTCGAATGTTACATCAACTACAGGGCCAATAATTTGCGATACTCTTCCAGTATTTTTTGACATTTTTTTATTTCTTTTTAAAGTCGTTAAAGTCTCTATTTAAATCGGCAGCAAACTTACTATTTTTAAATTGTTCGATGCTAATAAATAATGGTTTAAATTAATTGTTAATTTTGAACACTTTTTCAACATAAGAAATATAGTAAGTGAAAATATACCATTCTATTAAGGATTTTCCTTCAAACATAAACACAATAGTTACCATTGGAACTTTTGATGGGGTACACAAGGGACATAAAGCCATCATTAATCGTATAAATGAGATTGCAAAAAAAGAAGGGTTGGAAAGTGTTATTTTGACGTTTGACCCCCATCCTAGACATGTGATTTATCCTGATGATCAAGAGTTAAGATTGATTCATACAATTGAGGAAAAAACAGAAGCTTTAAATAAAACGGATTTGCAAAATTTAGTTATTCATCAATTCACGAAAGCATTTTCCAGAATAAACTCAGTTAATTTTGTTAGAGATGTGTTGGTAAATAAACTTAATATGAAGTATATGGTGGTTGGTTTTGATCATCATTTTGGTAAAAATAGAGAAGGAACATTTGACAACTTGCTCGAGTTATCAGATCTGTATGATTTTAAAATTGAAAAAATAGAACCTCAGAATGTAGGTGAAGTTACGATTAGCTCTACTAAAATTAGGAATGCAGTTGTAGAGGGGAATTTTAAGAAGGCGAATTCTTATTTGTCTTCTAATTTTTCACTTACTGGAAAAGTAGTGCAAGGAAATGAAATTGGAAGTAAGATTGGCTTTCCAACTGCCAATATAAAAATAGAAAGTCAGTGGAAAATTCTACCTAAAGATGGTGTTTATGCAGTTAAAGTATTTATTAAGAATCAGCAGTATTTTGGAATGTTAAATTTAGGAAGTCGTCCATCTATTTCAGATGATTCTTTTGTAATTGAAGCTCATCTTTTTGATTTTAATGCTACTATATATAATGAGGAATTAAAAATTGAGTTTATTGAAAGGATTAGAAATGAAAAGCAATTTTCAGATTTAGAACAGTTAAAATCTCAACTTAAGATTGATGAAATAAATTGCAAGCAGATTTTTAATTTAATGAGGTAGCTAATCTGTCAGATTTTTTAGAGTGAGGCTTTTTTAAGATAATATTTCTAATTTGGCAAATTTTAATAAGAGTTGTTTTTGTCCAATCCCGTTAAAAAAAACAGTTGCTTTTTTGTTGCTTCCTTCACCTGATATGCTGAGTACTTTCCCTTCTCCAAACTTACTGTGTTTTACTTTCATCCCATTTGTAATTTCACTTAAATCACTTGCATTAATATGGGTGTTTTTAGCTCTATTAATGTTTGTTAAGTTTTTTGGGACAATCAACTTTTGAGTAGTAGATGAATCTTTTTTCTTGTAGGGCTTTGTTTTAGAATAAATTTTATGTGGACTATAGTCTTTTGTTGTTAAGGAAAGTTCCTGTTTTTCAAGACAACTATCATCTAATTCATTAATAAATCTGCTTGGCTGAGAGTCTATAAATTGTCCCCATTTGAATCTTGTTGACGCAAAAGAGAGAAAAAGTCTTTTTTTAGCTCTAGTTATCGCAACATAAAAGAGCCTTCTTTCTTCCTCTAGGCTTTCTTGGCTCTCTCCACTCATGCTACTTGGAAAAAGATTTTCTTCTAGGCCTACTACAAAAACACTAGGGAATTCCAGCCCTTTTGCAGCGTGTACGGTCATTAATGTTACTTTATTAAAGTCATCTTCTGTTTCTTTATCTTGATCGGTTAGTAGTGCAATATCGTGCATAAAATTAGGAAGTTTATTTAACCCTTTCTCTGCTGTTTTACTAAAATCTTTTATTCCGTTTAATAGTTCCTGAATATTTTCAAATCTACTAACTCCTTCAGGAGATTTGTCAGTGTATAAATCATTAAAGAGTCCTGTTTGTTTTGCGATTTCCTCTGCAACAGTGTAGGCATCTTTTTGCTTGGTGTTAATGATGAAATTGTTTATCATTAAAGCAAATGCTTTTAGTTTCTTTTCAGTTCCTTTATTGATGTTGATTTCTATCTCATCAAGATGATTTATTACTTCCCAAATGGACTTGTTATATGTATTTGCGAAAATGTTTAACCTTTGAATTGTAGTTGCTCCAATTCCTCTTGTGGGGTAGTTTATAATTCGTTTAAAAGCCTCTTCATCATTTGGATTTATGGAAAGTCGATAATATGCTAATAAATCTTTTATTTCTTTTCTGTGATAAAAAGACAATCCGCCATATATTTTATAAGGGATATTTTTTTTTCTCAGTGATTCCTCAAGAGCTCTTGATTGAGCATTTGTTCTGTATAGAATTGCAAAATCTTTATGATGTTGCTGATTTCTCATTTGAATATCAAAAATGGTATTTGCAACTAACCTCCCTTCGTCGTTGTCTGTTCCTGTTTTAACAACAATTATTTTTTCTCCTGTTATATTTTCTGTCCAGACAATTTTTTTAATTTGTTTTTCATTATGCTTAATGATACTATTTGCAGCATCAACAATTGTTGAAGTGGATCGGTAGTTTTGTTCTAATTTGTAGGTTTTGTATTCAGGATAATCAATTTTAAAATTTAGAATATTTTGAATATTCGCTCCTCTAAACGCATAGATGCTTTGAGCGTCATCCCCAACTATGCAAATGTTTTTATAAAGTGCAGCCAACGTTTTAATGATTAGGTATTGGACATGATTGGTGTCTTGATATTCGTCAATCAAGATGTATTTGAATTTTTCTTGATATTTTAATAATATATCTGTATGATTTTCTAAGAGTTGGTATGTTTTCAATAATAAATCATCAAAATCCATTGCTAATGCTTTTTCGCATCTTTGTGCATACATTTGATAGATTCTGCCAAAATCAGTGCGTTTTGCAATTCTGTCTTGCTGAGTTAACTCTGAATTATTATGGTAGCTCTTTGGAGTTATGAAGTTGTTTTTAAGTGAGGAAATCCTATTTCTGATAACTCCTGCTTTGTAAATATCTTTGTCAAGACTTAACTCTTTAATTATGCTTCTAACTAAACTTTTTGAGTCATCCGTATCGTAAATTGTAAAGTCGGTTGGGTAGTTTATTTTTTCAGCTTCAAATCGTAATATTTTTGAAAATATAGAATGAAAGGTTCCCATCCACAAACTTCGTGCTTCAGATTCACCAACAATTTTTTCAATTCTTTTACGCATCTCCTTTGATGCTTTGTTGGTAAAAGTTAGAGCTAAAATATTAAACGGGCTAACTCCATTTTTTAAGAGATGAACAATTCGGTAGGTTAATACGCGTGTTTTTCCAGATCCCGCACCAGCAATAACCATAAGCGGACCATTGTTGTGAGTTGCAGCTTTTTTTTGTTCAGGATTTAGCTTTTGTAAATAATCTTCCATTATAAATTTTAGGCTTTCAAAAATAAGAATAAAGCTTGTTCAAAATTAGTGATTATTATAAAATTTTAAACAGATAAGATTCTATTTTGAAAATAGTTGATGTTGGGTATTATTTTTGTATTTTTGTACAAAATACCATTACCATGAAGAAGTTGCTATTATTTTTAGTGATTATATTTTCTTTTTTCCAAGTAAAAGCAACTCATCTAATGGGTGGAGAGATAACATGGGAGTGCATTAAAGATCCTACTAATCCAAACGTAGGTCAGTATATCTTTTACATGAAACTGTATAGAGATTGTGATGGAACAACCTTGAGTATGTTAAGTGAAAATATTGAGGTTTGGGAAAATGGTGTTAACATAATGAATATAAATTGTGCTTTTGTTTCTAATACTGATATATCTCCTTTATGTGATGTGGTAAATAGTGGTAATCCGCAGCTTGATTGTTATGGGCCTACACCGGCAGGAGCTGTTGAGGAGTATCTTTATCAATCGCTTCCGGTTACGTTGGTTGGCACTCCTCCTGTTAGTGGCTGGCATTTTACATGGGATAGTTGTTGTAGAAATGGAGCAATTACAAATCTTGTTTTGTCAAGTACAACATCTCCATCTGAAGGGTTTACTTTAAGAGCCGCTATGTATCCTTTTACTGATCCTGCTACGGGACTTGTAGTGCCAGCAGATCCTTGTTTTGATTCATCGCCTGTATTTAATGAAAGTCCTAAAACCATTATATGTGCAGGCTATCCCTTTGCTTATTCCCATAATGCTTCTGATCCAGAGTTAGATAGTATTCGTTATTATTGGGCAGAACCACTTGATGATTTCTTTGGAACATATGATCCTGACCCAGCAAATGGTACCCCTGCTGCAATTCCTTTTGTTGCAGGGTTTGCTTTTAACTCCCCACTCCCTGGTACTCCTGCATTAAATCCTGTCTCTGGAGAGATTTCTTATTCAACTACAGTTGGTCAAGCAGGTTATTATGCTACAGTTACTCGCGTTGATGCTTTTAAGTGTGGTCAAAAGATTGCAGAGATTCATAGAGATATTCAGGCAGTTTTGATTTTTTGTCCCTCAATGAGTGGGGTGCCAAATGACCCTCCTCAAGTTCCAGCTCCAGTAGGAAGCCAAATATGGACTATAGATCCTATGGGATCTTCATTGCTTGACTCATATGAAACAACTGTTACTGCAGGTGAATTAGTGACATTTAATATAATAGGATTAGATTCTAATTTGTATAATGGAACAACACCTCAAGATTTAACCATGGAAATTTCAGGAGGTCAGATTCTTGATATAGCTACAGGAACTTGCGCAAACCCACCTTGTGCTACTTTTGTTTCTCTTGCGGGTTTGCCACCACCAATTATTTCGCTAGGAGTTGTTGAAGGAGTTTTTCAATGGCAAACATCTTGCGACCATGTTTCTTCTGATATTGCATGCGGAAGAACTACTAATTTATATCAGTTTTCTGTTAAGGTATTTGATGATTTTTGTCCGGCACCAGCAATTAGAAATGTAACTCTTATGGTTTATGTTGAGGCGGATAATCAGATGGTAGTTTCTGAAATTCAACCAACTTGCTTTGGAAATGATGGAGTGATAACGATTACACCAAGCTTATCAATTACTCAGATTGATTGGGATGCAGAACTTTTTGATTTATTTGGTAATCTTGTTGCAGGCACATATAATATTTCAGGAAATTCATATTCATTATCAAATCTCTCTGATGGAGAGTATATCGTAAGAGCCTCTGGGGCTGGAGGTTGTATAGTTGAAGATAGTATAGTATTATTACCGGCTCCTAACCCGCTTATTATGCAGACAAATGTAAGTCATGTAAGTTGTTATGATGGTTCTGATGGTGAAATAGGAGTTTCTATAGACAATGGATTATTGCCATATACCTTTTATATTGATAATGTACAGAATACCAATCCTCCACCTTATGATAGTTTATTTACTGGCCTCTCTGAGGGCGTTTACATTATTACTGGAATTGATGCAGATTCATGCGGTCTTAGAGATACAGTTTATATTGATGTTCCACAGTTTCCATTACAGATTTTGAGTTCAGATAGTATGATTTTATGTGATACTAGTTCCGAGGGTTCTGCTTATGCTTATGCCGCTGGTGGTTCTCCTTATCCAGATGGCACTTATATTTTTGCATGGTATAATTCAAGCAATAGCCTTATAGGAGTTG
>JAYZYW010000064.1:0-8846 GCA_036139835.1 Bacteroidota bacterium | reverse complement strand
CCAGTACTTAAATCATATTGGCTGATGATTCATGTTGCAATTATTACAGCATCTTATGGCTTCTTTTCTTTAGGAGCAATTCTTGGCTTAATAGCTCTTTGGCTTATTATTTTCACTAGTTCAACTAATAAATTTAAATTGAGGAAGACCTTAACAGAACTTACTATCATAAATGAAAAGACTTTAGAGATAGGTTTGTTTATGCTTACGATTGGCACTTTTTTAGGTGGAGTTTGGGCTAATGAATCATGGGGCAGGTATTGGGGCTGGGATCCTAAGGAAACATGGGCATTAGTAAGTGTCCTTATTTATGCTTTTGTATTGCACATGCGATTTATTCCCTTTTTGAGAAGTCAGTTAATTTTTAATACAGTTTCCATGTTTGCTATTTGGACAATTATCATGACCTATTTTGGAGTGAATTATTATCTTTCTGGGTTGCATTCTTATGCAGCAGGCGATCCAATGCCAATTCCAACATTTGTATATTATTTACTAGCTTTGATGATTGTTACAGCACTTATTGCTAAGCTACGATTCAAAGAAAATTATTAATTATGAAGTTAGACATTTTGGCTTTTGGAGCTCATCCTGATGATGTTGAATTAGGATGTGGAGGGACAATAATAAAGGAGGTTCAGAATGGGAAAAAGGTAGGGATTATTGATTTAACTAGGGGAGAACTTGGCACAAGGGGGACATGCGAAAGTCGTGATGAAGAAACTAAAAAAGCAACAGCAATAATGGGAGTTGTTATCAGAGAGAATATGAATTTTAAAGATGGGTTTTTTAAAGATGATGAAGATCATAAGCTAGCACTGATAAAAAAAATAAGAGAGTATCAACCAGAAATTGTAATTACTAATGCATTTTCTGATAGGCATCCTGACCATTCAAGAGGATCTCAGATTACTATTGACGCTTGTTTTTTAGCTGGGTTAGAAAAAATAGAAACAAGTCAAAAAATTTGGCGACCTAAAGCCATTTATCATTATATTCAATTCAATAATCTTGTTCCTGATATTGTTGTAGAAATTTCAAAGCAAATCAATCTAAAAATTAAGGCAGTAAAAGCATATAGAACTCAATTTTACGACCCTAATAGTAAGGAATCGGAGACAATTATTTCTTCAAAATTTTTCTTGGATAGTGTAAGTTATAGAGCAAAGGATTTAGGTAGGCAAAGTGGTTGTGAATATGCAGAAGGTTTTATAGCCCATCAGCTACCAAAAATGGAATCACTTTTAGATATTAAATAAAAAAGCCGAGCATTTGCTCGGCTTTCTCTATTTTTTATAATTAAAAATTATTTAGTTTTAAAAATCTTTTTCCGATCAATAATATAAACACCTTTTGGAAGGTCAGCAAAATCTGATTTCCACTCTCTACCAAGTATGTCAAATATTTTGTTGTCATTTATGTTATCAATGTCATTTTCTTCAATTATAGCAGTTGGCCCATCAAATAAACCCGCTGTATCAATTTCTAAGTAAACGATAGCATTGTAGTCAACCATATCCATATCACCTTGTAATGTTATTCCTGGTTCATAATCCATCTGGTAAATCATTCTTATTTTATCATCTACTACTGGGCTCATTGATCCAAATACACATTCATGCATTCCATTAAAATCATTTGGGCCATCATAAGGAGTTACGTCTACTGGATCTTTCCAAGTCATACCACCATCTTCTGATTTTGTAACATATATATGTCGGAATACTTGTGATCCATTGTCAATTGTTTCAGTATATCCAGAGAAAGAAAGATATACATCTCCATTTGAAGCAACTCCAGCACTTGACATGGAAGCTAAGCCTCTTCCGTAAAGAGCATATCCTCCTACTTCATCAATACCTAATATATTGGGATCACCATTTAAATCTGGAGCTACAGCAATCCAATGATCGTTCATCATATCAGAATACCATAATGAAGTATCTCCAGCATGTACTGCTGCTGGTGTATTATCTGCTCCAAAGCTTTCATTCCAATAAGCGATTCCATTTGTTAATGGGAAATAAGACCAATTACCATCAGCTAGGTCATCATCTGCATACATCATAATTCCATAAAACACATGGGCATCTCCATTATTGTCAAGGATTAAAGTACCAGTATTATCAGTAGAATATATTTGATCTAATATCCCATCTGCATCTAAATCTATACCTTCATCAACTGCGTATTTATCTACAGGAAAATCAAGAAAAATAGTTTTTGTCCAATTATCACCATTGTCAGTAGATTTTAAGATAAATGAATCTCCCCAAGCATTAAAGTATGCAACAACTACAGTCTCTCCTTGTGCTGCTATAGCATAATCATCTGCACTAAATCCTAAAAAATAAGCAGTATCCATTTCTGGTAATTGCATATTTTGTATGTCCCAAGTGGTTCCACCATCTTGAGATCTAAAATAAAGTAAGGCGCCGTTTAATCCATTATATAGTGATCCACTCCAACCGGTTCCCATAGGTTCAGTAAGCGCGACCATATGTATAGTATTCCCATCAGCACCACCAGATGCTGATCTGTTCCAAATCAAATAATCTTCACTTACATTAATATTAGCCCATGTTCCAGTTCCTATAGATGCTCTAGAAGCTACATTTATATAACTATTTTGGGTGCTGTGGGTTATTGCACATTCCTTGCCATTATCTAAAGCAATAATGGAAGGCCATCCTACTCTTGAATCTTCTAGTCTTGCAGGAAATGGGCCAGGAGGCCCTGTTACTGGCCCCCAACTACTACCATCAAAATAATTATAGCCTGTACCTCTATCATCCCAAGTAGAATTCAATTCTGATGACATTGTCCAGCCCGCTGATATTGTGCCATCTTCATGAACAACAATTCTGTTTTGTATGGATCCATTTGTTTGTAAATCATAAGTTGTCCATCCAATTATCTCCGATGTCATTGTGCTTTTTGAATTTGAATTAAGAATAGGGTAAGTAGATGGATTTGGATTAATTATTAAATGGGATAAATCCTCACTACCACTCATCATTACTATATCATTTTTGATTTTATGTAAATCAGAATGATTTTGGCCAGGAGTTATTTGTGCCGATAAATTTATAGTAAATAATATACTAGTAATAAACGTAATTATTTTTTTCATCTTGTTTTGGGTTTAATTATTAAAAAAATTAGTTCGCTAATGTACTAAAAAATTTTCTTATAACGTAACCTAATTGAGTTGCCAATTACAATTACATCAGAAAAAGCCATAAAGAGTGCTCCCCACATAGGGTTTAGTAGTCCGCTTATTGCAATAGGAATTGCAACTAAATTGTAAGCAAATGCCCAAAAGAGATTTTGTTTTATAGTAAGTAAGGTATGTTTACCTACTGATAGTGCTTTGGGCAATTGTTCTAAATTTGTATTGTTTAATAAGACTATATCAGCTGTTTGTATAGCTACTTGTGTTGCATTTCCTAAGGAGATTCCAATGGTCGCTTTAGCTAGGGCGGGAGCATCATTAATTCCGTCACCTACCATTGCAGTTGGAGATTCTAAGTCAATTTTCTCAATTTGATTTATTTTATCTTGAGGTAATTGTTCGCTATAAACATTATGAATTTCTAAAGATTTAGCAATTATTTCGCACTTTAACTTTTTATCTCCACTCAACAAAACAGTCTTGTATCCTTTTTGTATAATTTGATTTAATACTGCTTTTGTGTTTGCTTTTATAGTATCATTAATATTTAATGTAGCTATTAATATGTTGTTTTTAAAAATATACAAATCATAAATTTCATCTGTATTATTAATCTTTGCTGAGCCGATTTCATAGGTGTCCCCATTTATTTGGGCACTTATACTTTCCCCTTTTTTCTCTTTAATATTAATTAACTCTAAAGATGAATCGTATTCTTTAAAGGCATTGCATAACGATTTTGCAATAGGGTGGGAGCTGTGTGTTTCAATGTTATAGATTATGTTTTTTATTTCTTCCTTATTACCATCAATAATATTTAATTCAGAAATTTCAAATTTTCCTGTTGTAAGTGTCCCAGTTTTATCAAAAACAATATTCTTAATAGTGGCTAGTTTTTCTAATGTGTTCCCCCCTTTTATAAGAATCCCATTTTTTGCAGCTCTTCCAATACCCACCATTACTGCTGTTGGAGTAGCTAATCCCATAGCGCATGGGCATGAGATGACTAGTACAGCAATCGATCTTAGTAAAGCATCTTGAATACTTATGCTAAAATAGAAATGTCCAAGAATAAAAGTAAGTATTGATATACTAATTACAACAGGAACAAAAACTGCACTTACCTTGTCTCCTAATTTTTGAATATTTGGTTTGTTGTTTTGTGCATTTTTTACAAGGTTAATAATTTGCGAGAGAAGTGTATCGTCTCCAACTTTTGCAGCTTTTATTTTAATACTTCCATCAGTAATAATTGTTCCGCCAATTACTTCATCTCCTGTTTTTTTATTTACAGGCATACTTTCACCTGTTATCATTGATTCGTCAACTAAACAAGTTCCACTTTGTATGATCCCATCAGTTGGGATCTTATCTCCAGTATTGATAATTAGAATATCATTAAGTTGTATTTCATCAAACAGAATCTCTTCTATTTTTTCATTTGTTTCTTTTTTGGCAATTACTTCTTGTATTACTGATAAATCTTCAATTGCTGTTGTAGTTTTTTGTACTGATTTATGTTCTAGAACATTACCTAGAAGTACTAATGTAATAATGGTGGCTGTAGTTTCAAAAAATAAATAATGATGCATATCTGTCGTCCCGCCAAAAAGTATCCAGCCATAAAGACTGTAGATAAAGGCAGCACTTGAACCCATAAAGATGAGTACATCCATATTTGGAATTCCTGTTTTTAATGAATTCCAAGCACTTTTCCCAAAATAGAGTAAGCCTACTATATATACTGGGAAACAAAGCAGAAATTGTATTAAAGGATTATGTAAAATATTTTCTTTTCCAACAAACATGTGAGAGAAAAGAGGGAGGGTGAAAAAGAGCGTGAAGTAAAAGTATTTTTCAACTTTTGAAAATTCATTTTGCTTGTTGTCTGTGTTTTCAATTACAGCATATCCTAATTCTTTTATGATTTGTGCTACTTTTTTTTCAGATTGATGCTTTTCAATGTTACAACTAGCTTCTCCTGTTGAAAAATTTACGTTTACATTTCCCAATCCTTTAGTTTCTAAATGCTTCTTTATCCCTACAGCACAATTAGCACAACTCATGCCTTCTACCTGAATTTTTATTTTCTTTTTATCTGTTTTCATCAGATGACAAATATATGTAGATTAATCTAATTTTTTACAGAAAATTATATATTTGCAGCCGCTAAATGGTGATTGTAGCTCAGTTGGTTAGAGCACTGGTTTGTGGTGCCGGGGGTCGTGGGTTCGAGTCCCATCAGTCACCCATTATTTAAAAAGAAAAGGAGTTATTGATTAGCTCCTTTTTTATTTTATGTAGTTTTTTAGTCTTCTTAATAGAAGTTCTTTTGGATGATTTCCAGGCATTGTGATTATTTTCTCAAAGTTATTATTGAATAGTACTATACAGGGAGTAGTAATCTGAGAGTTTCCATTTCTCTCAAATGCTGCTACCTCTGCATAGAAGTCATGTCTCCAATCATGTCGTCCAGAAGATGCAGGTTGTTGATTCCCATACGCTTTTCCATTATACATGATTGTGTCTTTAGTTCTACTATCTATTTTAACTGGAAAGAAATTGTTGTTTATCATTTGGATTACAGATGGATCACTTAATGTTTCTTTTTTCATCTTCTCACAATATTCACAATTCTTTTTATAAAAGAATATTAATATTTTCTCATTATGTTGCTTTGATAATACTTTTGCTTTTTCTAAAGAGATCCAATCAATTTCATTTTTAACTGCTCCTTGAGAAAAGGATAAAAAGGGTATAATTGTAAATAAAGCAATTACTAACTGTTTCATTTTATTTGTTTTTTAGAATTTGGTTTGCTCCTGCAATCCAAGGGGTAGGGCCACCACGGACATAACCTTGAGATCCTAATTTATTGAAGTTTACCTTTCCATTTTCTGGTTGTGGTACAACAAACCAACCTGTAGGATAGCCTCTTACTCCAAACATTTGTCCTAATTCTCTATTTTGTTTTTTTAGTTGTTCTGAAATGGGTGTTCTTTTTGGAAAATCAAGCTCAACAAGAATTACATTTTTTGTTGCCCAGGTTTTAAATTCTTGCTTCACAAATACTTCTTTTACTAATTTTTTGCACCATCCACACCAGTCACTTCCAGTAAAGAACAAGAAAAGTGGTTTTTCTGATTGCACGGATAAATTAATTGCTTTATTGACATCTGTATGCCATACTAGTTCTTTCTGTTGAGCAAATCCATTAAGAGATGCTGCTAATAATAATACTGCTAATAAGTTTTTCATTTTTTCATTTTTTTAGTGTACGTCGTGCATTAATTTTTTAATTATTGGAGAAATAAGAAGTGTAAGAATAGCTATTCCTATAGTAACAAATCCTATCTTCCCAAATAAGTCATTATATATCATTGCTTCTGCAACACCATTTGCAGTAGGGTCAACACCACTAAACAACATGCTGTTTAATTTGCCCAACAACCCTTCTGAACTTGTTGTTTGACCACTTGTAGTTAGTTTTGCTAATGCTCCTGCAATATAGTGTGCTACTGTAGATGATAAAAACCAAAGCCCCATAAAAAATGCTATAGATTTTTTAGGGCTTAATTGAGTAACTTTTGATAAGCCAATCGGAGATAAACATAATTCCCCTGTAGTAATTAATAGCCATCCAATCCATAGTGTTGCAAATGGTAATTTTCCAGCATCACTAATAAAATTAATGCTGTATGCAAATACTAGAAATCCGAGTCCTAACAACCCAATACCCATTGCAAACTTTTTTGGTGTATTAGGGTTGCTTCCCCATAAATCAAGTTTTTCCCATAATAGGGCAAAAGGAAAGGCAAGGAAAATAATATATCCAGGATTAATTGCATTCGTTTGAGAAGCAACCATAAATTTCAAATCAATACACTTATCTGCCCATACTACTAGCGAACTTCCAGCTTGTTCAAAACAAGCCCAAAATACCGCACAAAGTACCGCAAGAATAAGAATTGCGCCAATTTTGTTAGCTGTAGCTGGTTGTCCATCTCTATAGTTTTCATACATAAGATATCCAGCATAGCCTACAGAGATTAGTAATAGTATATTTATTATACTTCCTAAAAGGTTGTTTCCACCTGCTTCAAGAACAATTAAATATCCGAAGATAGGAACGATTAAAAATGCAAACACATAGATAAATTTATCAATTGTAAATTGTATTAATGGATTCCATCTTTGTTTTTCTTGTACCCATATAGAACCAAAACCAAATTTCTTGTCTTGGTATTCAACTGGTTGTAAACCTTGATCCCCAAATACACCTTTTTTAATACCATCCCAAAATACAATTACACCAGCTAGCATTCCTATACCAGCAAGCCCAAATCCATAATGCCAACCCCATATTTCTCCAATATAACCACATAGTAGTGGCGCTACTGCAGCTCCTAAATTAATTCCCATATAAAATATGGTAAATCCAGAATCTCTTTTTATATCTCCTTCTTTATATAAGGATCCAACTAAAGAAGAAATATTTGGTTTAAAGAACCCATTTCCTGCAATCAGTAAACCTAGTGCTCCATAAAAGAAAAAGTCGGTAGGAAAAGCCATAAAGAAATGTCCTATAGCCATTAAAATCCCGCCAAGCATAATGGCTTTTCTATATCCTATAAAACGATCAGCTAGGAATCCACCAAGCAAAGGGGTGGCATATACTAATGCTCCATATGCTGCATAAATACCATATGCAATTTCTTCATTGTTTTCTACGCTAGCCATATAATCTTTAATGATATATAAAACAAGTAATGCCCTCATACCATAAAAACTAAATCTTTCCCACATCTCTGCGAAGAATAGATAAAAAAGAGCTTTAGGGTGGCCATCCTTTTGTATAAACCACTTTGCTGCGAATACAGCTATAATTGTAAAGATAATATATGCAATAATTTGCACCATATTGATTTAGGTTTTAGTTAAGCGACGAAAATACTAAATTTTATGTTATAAATTATCTAAAATGAAATCTGTCATTTTTTTGTATAAATGTAATCGAGTATTTCCGCCATAAATTCCATGATTTTTATCAGGGTATATAAATAAATCGAACTGCTTATTTGCTTTTACAAGTGCTGAAATCATTTCCATTGTATTTTGAACATGCACATTGTCATCTGCACTTCCGTGCACTAATAAATAATGACCTTTTAGCTTTTCTACATGATTAATAGGAGAGTTTTCATCATATCCGCTTGTATTCTCTAGTGGAGTTTGCATGTAGCGTTCGGTGTAAATATTATCATAATATCTCCAATTAGTAACTGGAGCAACAGCAATAGCAAGGCTAAATACATCTGAACCCTTAGTAATAGCAAGTGAAGACATATATCCTCCATAACTCCATCCCTGTATTCCTATTCTTTTAGAATCAATATATTCCAAACTTCCAAAGTACTTTGCTGCATTTATTTGGTCAATAGTTTCATATTTTCCTAATTCTTGATAAGTCATCTTCTTAAATTCTGATCCTTTTCCTCCTGTTCCTCTGTTGTCTACACAAGCAACAATATATCCAAGTTGATTTAAATGTTGATACCAAAAATAATTAAACCACCCCCAAGAATCAGTTACTTGCTGGGAGCCAGGACCTCCATATAAAAACATATACAAAGGATATTTTTTTTCAGAATCAAAATCAGTTGGTTTCATC
>JAYZYW010000063.1:0-11942 GCA_036139835.1 Bacteroidota bacterium | reverse complement strand
ATCTCAGTAAAATCCAATCCTTTTGATGAAGCTGTTCCTAATTGATCTCCTGTAATTGCATTAAATAGGGGGGTCCCCTCTCCATCTCCTTTTATCCACTTGCCTAATGCGTAATTGTCGTAATTTCTCATTTTATTCTATAATGATTCTTTGCTCTACTGTCCCATCATCATAGATGTAAAAGAGAGGTTGATTTGTTTTTTTTGTTTTTCTTCCTAAAAGGTCTGTTACTGTAAGAAGCTCTTTATTTGTAGTATGTTCTTGTATTGCAGAAGGATTACAATTAGTGCTAAAAGAATGTTGTAAGTCTATATTGCCATTAGCTACAGTCCAATTAGCGGTTGACCAAGCTACATTATCTACATCAATACAATAAAGATTAGGATTATTGATACAATAAAAATTAGAATCTATAAAAATATTATTTCCATTTCTCACATCTATATTGGCAAGTTGATTATCATCACAATTCAGATAAGTTAACGCAGTATTAGAACTTACATCAATGCTAATAAGTTGATTACTATGACAATTAAGAAGTGTTAAAAAAAGATTATTACTTACATCTATATTTGTTAGTTGATTATTAGAAAAACTCAAAGTAATTAGAGCGCTATTTTGGCTTATATCTAAGCTTGTAAGTTGGTTATTCATAGCAAGCAAGTGAGTTAACCCAACATTATTACTTAAATTAAGATTTGTGAGTTGATTGGTATAACAAATCAAAGTGTCTAGAGAAGTAGCTCCACTTAAATTAAGGAATGTAAGCTGATTAGTATGGCAATATAAAGTAGATAAATTCGTGTTCTGACTCACATCTAAACTAGTAAGTTGATTACTATTACAATCCATCAAAACTAAAGCAGTATTATCAGTATATAAATCAGTAAGTTGATTATTATGGCAAAATAAATTAGTGATATTAGCGTTTTGAGTTATATCTAAACTTGTTAGCTGATTATCATCACAATATAATGAAGATAAAGAAGTATTATTAGATACATATAAAGTAGACAGTTGATTACTCCCGCAATCTAGATAAGTTAGAGAAGTAAACCCTTCTATTCCTGTTAAATCAGAAATAAACTGATTACTTATATCCAAATAAGTAACAGTATTAATATTTGCAGTAGCTACATATTCATCATTAGGTATGCCATTCCCCATACCATTAGCTTCCAAATAGACTTCAAAATAAGCATCAGGAACATAAGTTTGTTGTGCTAAAACTACCATAGGCAAGCAAAGTAATATAAGTAGTAGTTTTTTCATTGTGTTTTTTTCCAAGTATCAAAAGTTATTTTTTGTTTTTCTTTTCTATTTTCTTCTATTTCAGAGAGTGGGAGACATTCTTTCATTAGTTCAGCGCATTCTTTTGGAAGCTGTTGATATAGTGCAGTTCCCTTTGTTTTCCAAGCGAGCATTTCATCAGAAACATCTCCTTTGATTTGTGCAGGGTTTCCTACTACAATTTTTCGGTTAGGAATTTGCATCTCTCCTTTTACAAAACAAAGGGCACCAACAATACATTCATCCCCAACATTGGCATCATCCATTACTACTGCATTCATGCCAATTAGAGTGTTTCTTCCAATGTTTGCTCCATGAATAATAGCGCCATGACCAATATGAGCGCTTTCTTGTAAAATCACATCTTTACCAGGAAAGATATGTACTATACAATTATCTTGAATATTACATCCATTGTTAATTGTGATTTGTCCCCAATCCCCTCTAATAGATGCGCCAGGGCCTACATACACATCTTTGCCTATGATTACATTACCAATAATTGCTGCTTCTTTATGTACAAAAGCAGAAGGATCTATTACTGGTTTATATCCGTTGAATTCGTAAATCATTATATTTTTTCAATTATTGTTGCGTAACCTTGCCCAACTCCAATACACATGGTTACTAATGCATATTTTTTATTTTGCTTTTGAAGCTCAATAGAAGCAGTTTGTAAAATTCTTGTTCCAGTTACTCCAAGTGGATGGCCTAAAGCAATTGCACCACCATTGGGGTTTATTCTTGGGTCATTGTCTTTCAATCCCCATTTTCTAATGCAAGCTAATGCTTGAGCAGAGAATGCTTCATTTAATTCAATAATATCTATATCATCCATAGTAAGACCTGCTTTTTCAAGTGCTTTATTTGATGCTTTTACAGGTCCTATCCCCATAATTCTTGGCTCAACACCCACAACTGCTGAGCTTATAATTTTAGCAATAGGAGTGAGGTTATTCTCTTTTATTCCCTTTTCAGAGGCTAAGAGCATTGCAGCAGCTCCATCATTTAGCCCTGATGCATTTCCTGCAGTAACCGTTCCTCCTTCTTTTTTAAATGGAGTAGGTAATTTGCCTAATACTTCTAATGATGTATCCTCTTTTATGAATTCATCTTTAGTAAATACAATTGGATCTTTTTTTCTTTGTGGAATTTCTACGGCAACAATCTCTTTGTCAAATCTGCCTTCACTTTGTGCTTTAGTAGCTTTCATTTGTGAATTGTAAGCAAAAGCATCTTGATCCTTACGAGATATATTGTATTTTTCAACTAAATTTTCAGCTGTATTTCCCATACCATCAATTCCATAAAGTTTTTTCATTCTTGGGTTTACAAAACGCCATCCAAAAGAGGAATCATACATTTGTATATCTCTACCAAAAGGTTTGGAAGCTTTTGAGATTACCCAGGGTCCTCTTGTCATATTTTCAACTCCTCCTGCAATAAATAAATCACCATCTCCTGCCGCAATAGCTCTATGAACATGTATAACTGCTGACATTCCTGAAGCACACAAACGATTTACAGTTTCTCCAGGCACTAAAAATGGTAATCCAGCAAGTAGCAGAGACATACGAGCTACATTACGGTTATCTTCTCCAGCTTGATTAGTGCAGCCTAAAATTACATCATTAATTTTAGAGGAATCAATTCCTGTTCTTTTGATGAGTTCTTTTATTGGAATTGCTCCCAAATCATCAGCTCTCATTTCTTTTAGCGTCCCTCCAAAATTACCAATTGGAGTTCGAATTGCATCTATTATATATGTACTCATAGTGTTATTCTATAATTATTTTTTTATCTACTGTTCCATCATTATAGATGTAAAAGAGAGGAGTGTTTTTTCTGTATGGCACCTCTCTTCCAGTAAGATCGGATATTTTTAGAAGCTTCCTCCTTGATGCATTTAATATTACTGAATTGGTGTTTGTAGTAATTGATGTACTTTCAATAGATATGTTTTCATCACCTAATTGATACGGAAGAAACTGAAAAACAAAAACAAACATCTCATCTTCTGTATTAAATCCTGATTGTACAGTGACAGGATTGGGGTTAGATGCACTCGCTGTATTATCATAATTTCCTTTAGCATATATCATGCTTCCTGCAGGAATCTTAAGAAATTTCTCAAAATAGTAATCTCCTTGCCATTCAAAATCCCAATTATTTATTTTTATTAAATTAATTGTATCATTTAATGGTGTAACTGCATAACATATTAAATCTTTTCCTAAAAGATGCATGTGTGGAAACACGGACATTAAAGAATAATCTTGTGTTGTTGGGCCATAAGAACCTGTAATTTCTGTAATCTGATTTGGAGGCAAATAAAATGGAGTTCCAAATAATCCTTCAGCAATTAAAAATTCATTTGATATTTCTCTAATTACTGTGTTTTGAGGATAAAAATAGAATCTGACTTTGGTACTATCTAGCTGCCCAAAACTTCCTTCAGGATAATGCATAGCAAGAGAAATACTACTATTTGCAAGTAATTCTACTCCAAAAGCGTTATTAGTAGTTTGAGGATAAATTAATGGGAATGCTCCAGGGGCATAACCATAAATAAGATTTCCCTGTGGCCCCATACAATTAGGTGTAGTAATAATAGAATTATTTGGGAATGGATCTATTGAAACTAAAACATGATGTACAGTCTGTAGGTTCCCAGGAATTACCTCAATTGCTTTTATCTTTTTGTTCTGTAATAGGCCAGTTGGAATAGAGAAACAAACATAGTCATCTGAATTTGATGTTGCAGTGCTTGAGTATGTTGGTATTTGCAATTCTAAATCAGGGATCCCCAATTGTGATGTATTGGAAAAGGTTGGCATTATTGGCAATAATGCAGTATCACCAATTGGAGAGCCATTTGTTATCCAATCAAGGATAGTGTTTATCTCATTCAGATTTAATGTATTTTCATATGCATAATTCCTAAATAATGTATCTGGAGGCCATGGAGGCATCTCTCCTGTACTTGTCACGTGTTGTATCATTCCTGAATTAGCTACTGTATTAGCATACGTTTCTAGTGATAAAGGAGCAATTCCACTATTGTGATGGCATTTTAAGCATTTATCATATATTATTGGTGCAATATGTTCAGAATAATTAGGATTTTGACTTAATCCAATAATGGGAGAGAGAAGTAAAATTAGCAGCTTTTTTTTCATTGATTTTATTTAAGCTTGTTGACTTGGAAACCA
This sequence comes from Bacteroidota bacterium, assembly GCA_036139835.1. Classification (GTDB taxonomy): domain Bacteria; phylum Bacteroidota; class Bacteroidia; order Flavobacteriales; family BACL11; genus BACL11. The sequence continues at coordinate 7,440 of JAYZYW010000063.1, read as the reverse complement.
CTCTCTATTAGTTCTGTATACTTTGCCTTTAAAATGAGCGATTTCTATGTTATCTTGATTTGTTATATTAATATTATAAATTGCAGATTTATCATCTTTACTTATTTCTTGGGTTGTTGCAATTAGGGTATCTCCACTAATTACCTTTTTAGTATGCGAAATAGAAGTTTCTATAGATAAAGATTGTATGCCGTCTGAATTTGCAGCAAAAGCTAATGCGCTATCTGCTAGAGAATAAGAAATGCCACCATGAGCAATGTCAAAGCCATTCGTCATTTCTTTTCTTACAATCATTTTTAATTTGCAAAAACCTTTAGTAATTTCCAAAATTTCAATGCCTAGCCACTGGCTAAAAGCATCTTTATTTATCATTCTATCTACTACTTTTCTTGCTAATTCCATTAGTAAAAAGTTTTATTTTCTCTAACCATACTTTTTAGTAGAGATGAGGGTCTATATCTATCCTCTCCATATTCTTTTTGTAGATCTTCTAATTGTTTCAGTACATTTTCTATTCCAATCTCATCAGCCCAAGCAAGTAATCCTTTTGGGTAATTCACCCCTTTTTTCATAGCTAAATCAATATCATCACGACTTGCAATTTTTAAGAATAATGCATCAGTAGCTTCATTGATGAGCATGGATAATACCCTCCATAATATTTTTTTTCCTAATTTTCTGTCTTCATTAGCTTTTTCTAATTTTTTTGAGGAATAATTATAATATCCTCTGCCAGATTTTTTTCCTAGATATCCTGCCTCCACCATTCTTTTTTGGGTGAAAGAGGGTTTATATCTTTGGTCAAAATAAAAGTTAGTAAATATAGTTGTTGTTACCGTATAGTTGATATCATTTCCTATGTAATCCATCAATTCAAAAGGGCCCATACGGAATCCTCCAATTTCTTTAAGAGCCCAATCGATTGTTGTAAAATCAGCAATTCCTTCTTCAAAAATTCTAAGCGCTTCTCCATAAAATGGTCGAGCTACTCGATTTACAATGAAACCTGGAGTGTCTTTTACTACAACCGTAATTTTTCCCCAGCTATCAATAATTGCCTTTGCACTATTTAATGTTTTTTCTGATGTTTGTACAGCAGGGATAATCTCTACAAGTGGCATTAGAGGGGCAGGGTTAAAAAAATGAATCCCAATTACTCTTTCGTCTTTTTTACAAGCTGATCCAATAGATGCAATAGAGAGGGAAGAGGTGTTGGATGCGATAATACAATTTTTATTAACAAGTTTTTCGATATCTGAAAATGTTTTTTGTTTTATCTCCAAATCTTCAATAATCGCTTCAATTACTAATTCACTTCCTTTTACATCATTCAGTTCTGTAGAAAAATTAATTCTGCCTAATATTGCATCTTTTTCAGCTATTTTTATTTTTTCTTTTTCAACTAATCTACTTAATATATTTGTTAGCTTTTTTTGTGCATTCTTAATTGCTCCACCAAATGAATCAAATAGACAAACTTCATGCTTATTTGTTGCGGCTATTTGAGCAATTCCAGCTCCCATTGTTCCTGCACCAATTACGCTTACTTTCATTTATTTCCCTTTAAAGTTTGCTTTTCTTTTATTAAAGAAGGCCTCTATCCCTTCTTTAAAATCAGCGGTATTACCGGCAATAGTTTGGCATTTATCTTCCATATTGATTTGTTCTTCAAAATTATTAGAGTAAGATGCATTTAATAATTTTTTGGTAAGTCCTAAGCCTTTAGTTGGCATCTTTGCCAATCTACTTACTAGTTTCCAGCTTTCTTCTTCAAAAATTTCATCTGAAAATACTTTGTATATCATACCCATTTCCATTGCATTAATAGCAGTAACAGATTCAGCAGTCATCATTAGTGCGCTAGCTCTTTGCATACCTACTAATCTTGGCAAAAAGAAAGTTCCTCCACTATCAGGGATTAAGCCTATTTTACTAAATGCTTGTATGAATGATGCGCTTTCACAGGCAATAACAATATCGCAACAAAGTGCAATACTTGCTCCAGCTCCAGCAGCAACTCCATTTACAGCCGCTACAACAGGTTTTTCAATATTTCTTATCTTTCTGATAATAGGATTATAGTGTTCTTGAATAATTTGTGTTAAATCAGGCCCATTTGGATCAGTTGCTTCTCCTAGATCTTGCCCAGCACAAAAGGCTTTCCCATTTGCAGTAATCAATATAGCCCTTACCTCATTATTGTTATTGCATTTATCTAGTGTATCTTGTAACTGTAAGGCCATTTCTCTTACAAAAGAATGGTATTTATCTGGTCGATTTAAGGTGATTTTTCCTACACCATCTATTATTTCGTGTTGTATCATCTTAAAATATAATTAAAGTGCTAAAATACTAATTTCTTATTGAAATTATATCTATGAGCAGAGAAACGAAAAATCAAAAAATTCTTGTTAGATACATTTAAAATGTTCGAATGGCTCTAGGCAATCAATGCATTTGTGTAATGATTTACAAGCTGTTGCTCCAAATTCGCTTACTAGAGTTGTTTTAGTGGAATTACATTGCGGACAAACAACTGTATTTGATGGTGGAGAAATCCCATATTTTTTGAGTTTTTCTTTTGTTTTATTTGTCATCCAATCAGTAGTCCAAGTAGGAGAATAGACAAGTCTTAATTGAAAATTACGGATATCATTTTTTTTAAGACAACTTTTTATATCATCCATAAATGTTTTTACAGCAGGACAACCTGAATATGTTGGGGTGATTGAAATTTTATAGGAGTTATCTGTGAAAATAATATCACGAATAACTCCTAATTCAACCACAGAAATTATTGGGATTTCTGGATCAGGAACTGTATTTAAGAGTTCCCAGATATGTTGTGTATTACCATTTTGCATCAGGATATGCTCTTTGTAAAAACTGCATTTCAGCAAGAAGAAATCCAAGGTATTCTGTGTGCATTCCCCTTTTCCCCCCAGTTGCCATATAGCCATCTTCTGGACGCGTTAATTTTGCTTCTTTGAGTGTGTTATTTACAATTTCATCCCACTGATTTTTTAGTTCAGTATTATTAACTCCTATTCCGTTGGTTAGTAGTTTTTTATCAATTTCATCCATCTCAAAAAGTTCATTAGTAAATTGCCAAATATTATCTAATGCTTCTTGTGCTTTTTCATTTGATTCCTTCGTCCCATCACCTAAACGAATGAGCCAATTTGTAGAATGGCGTAGATGGTATTTTACTTCTTTTAGTGATTTTGCTGCTAAAGCTGCTAAGGTTTCATCTTTGCTTTTTGAAAGCTCGGTATAAAATAGAAAATTAAAAGCATCATGTAAAAAATTACGAACTGTGGTATTCCCAAAATGACCATTTTCTATTTCTACTAATTGATGATTAAAAAATTCTCTTTCATTTCTTAAAAAAGCCAAATCATCAGCTGATCTTTTGCCGTCTAATTGGGAAGCGTATTCATAAAATCCGTTAGCCTGTCCAAATAAATCTAATGATATATTTGAGAGTGCAATGTCTTCTTCCAAAGTAGGCCCTTTTGCGCACCACTCACTCATTCTTTGTCCTAAAATTAAAGAACTATCCGCAATGCGCAAAGTATATGTAAACAAAGTATTCATCTCTAGATATTTTTTGATCCTTTAGGCATAGTATAAAAAGTAGGATGGCGGTACATTTTATCATTTGATGGATCAAAGAATGCTTCACTATCTTCCGATTCTGAAGAAACAATTTCACTTGCTTTTACAACCCATATACAGGATCCTTCATTTCTTCTTGTATACAATTCTCTCGCATTTTCTAAAGCCATCACTTTATCATCAGCATGTACATTTCCTGCATGCTTGTGTGGTAATCCATTTTTACTTTGAATAAAAACTTCCCAAACTGTTGTATTCTCTGTCATATATTTTTTTTAATTTACTACTAATTTTTATTTCTTAGCGTATGCCTTTGCAGCATCACGTACCCATTCTCCATCATCATGAGCTTTTTTATGATGGGCTAATCTTTGCTTATTGCATGGGCCATTACCATTTACTACATTCCAAAATTCATCCCAGTCCATTTTTCCAAAATCATAATGTCCTTTTTCTTCATTCCATTTTAAATCTTCATCAGGAATAGTAAGTCCAATTACATCAGCTTGACCAACAGTTTTATCAATAAAATCTTGCCTTAGGTCATCATTAGTTTGTCTTTTTATTTTCCATTTCATGGCATTTCCTGTTCTTGGAGAATTAGAATCATTAGGGCCAAACATCATTATAGAAGGCCACCAAAAACGATTTAAAGCATCCTGTGCCATGGCTTTTTGTTCTGGCGTTCCTTTTGCCATTTTAGCCATAATTTCATAGCCTTGTCTTTGATGAAAACTTTCTTCTTTACATATTTTTATCATTCCTCTTGAATAAGGGCCGTAAGAAGTTCTCTGCAAGGAGACTTGATTAACAATAGCGGCACCATCTACTAGCCAACCGATTGCTCCCATATCTGCCCAGCTAAGGGTAGGGTAATTGAAAATAGAAGAGTACTTTGCATCTCCATTATGGAGTTGTTTTATTAATTCTTCACGGCTTATTCCTAAAGTTTCACAAGCTGAATAAAGGTATAAGCCATGTCCGGCTTCATCTTGTACTTTAGCAAGTAGTATCATCTTTGCTCTAAGTGATGGAGCTCTTGAGATCCAATTTCCTTCAGGTTGCATTCCTATAATTTCAGAATGGGCATGTTGAGAGATTTGTCTAATTAAATGTTTTCTATAACCTTCAGGCATCCAATCTTTAGGTTCTATTTTTTCCTCTCTTTCTATTTTTTCTTGAAATTTTTCTTCCTTCATTTCGTAAATTTTGTTCTGCAAATTTAATAAATAATGTTTTTAAATATATGATATTTATTCTAATTGAAGAGATTGAGTATAAAATGATATTTTTGTACAAATTTTTACAGTATTATGAGTACATTCCAATCCTTAGTAGTTAAAAATATAAACCGATTAACAAAAAACGCGGTTGAAATTAGTTTTGATGTTTTAAAATCAAGTGATTTTAATTTTTTGCCAGGACAATATATTACTATTAAACATCAAATTAATAGAGAAGAAGTTAGAAGAGCGTATTCAATATGCTCCTCACCATCAGAAGGTCTGTCAATTGGGGTGAAATTGGTAGAACAGGGAAAGATGTCTTCATTTTTAACTAGTAAACTCAAAGTTGGAGATAGTTTAGAAGTAATGCCTGCTAATGGAAATTTTATTATTAATGGTAAAAAAAATCACATTGTAGGTATATGTGCTGGAAGTGGTGTGACACCAATTTTATCTATGATTAAATCAGAAATGGAGAATTCTAAAGATTCAAAATTCACATTGATTTATGGCAATAAGACTCAAGAAACTGTAATGTTTTATAATGAGTTAAAAGATTTGGTAAGTAAAAACCCTCAGCGGTTAAAGATACATTGGGTTTTTTCTCGAGAGAAAGTTCAATCTTGTGTAAATGGCAGGATTGATAAAAATAATTTACAACACTTAATAAATACATTTAAGGATTTAAAAAAAGCTGATGATTTTTTTATATGTGGTCCTGGAGAAGTAATTGATAATGCAAAGGAATTATTATTACTTAATCAAATAAATCAATCTCAAATACACTTTGAACGGTTTACTGCAGTTAAGAATGAGGATAGTACTATAGGTAATGAAGAAATTATTTCAAATATTACTGTTTGTATAGATGGTGAAGATTTTGAGTTTATTTTGTCAAATAAAGGGCAAACAATTCTAGATGCTGCAATGGAGCATGGCGCTGATGTGCCTTTTTCTTGTAAAGGAGCTGTTTGTTGTACTTGTAAGGCTAAAGTAATGGAAGGAAAGGTTACTATGGATGCAAACTATTCTCTATCAGAAGAGGAGATTTCAGAAGGGTTTGTTTTAGGTTGCCAATCGCATCCAGCATCCGAAAATGTGGTTATTGATTTTGATGAGATGTAAAATATGGTTATAAAAGAAAAGCTGAGTAATATTCAGCTTTTTTATACTAGTTTTAAAATTTTAACTCTTTAATTTAGGATCTAAAGCATCACGAGAAGCTTCAGCAATCATATTATAAATTGTAATTGTAAGAAATATTGCTAGACCTGGGTAAATAATCAGCCACCAAGCTTCCAAATTTTGTCTGCCAAGATTGAGTAAAGAGCCCCAAGTAACAATATCATCTGGTACTCCAATTCCTAAAAATGAAAGCCCACTTTCAATTAAAATTGCAGAGGCAATGCCAAAAGCAATACTTACAAATACAGGAGCTAATGCATTAGGTAGTGCATGTTTGAAAATTGTTCTAATTGATGAAAATCCTAATGCTTCAGCCGCTTGTACAAATTCTAATGAGCGAATTCGTAAAAATTCTGCTCTTGTAAAACGGGCTATTCCTGTCCAACCTGTTACTCCAATTATTACCATTACAATCCAAATACTTCTTTCAACTACAGATGTAATAGTAATAATCAATAGTAATCTTGGTATAGAATTTAGTAATTCAATTCCTCTAGATACAAATGTGTCAATTGGCACACTAACTTCTTCATTTAATTTGCCAAATTGTATTAAACTGCTCAAAAATCGAAATATGATTGTAATTCCAATAATAAGAAATATACTGATAAACATTTCCCACATACCTGCACTAATTCCTGTGCTAAACCCTTCAGCAAGTTCATATTTTCTGTAGCCGAACCCATAAAATAGACCTATAAACACTCCAAATAAGGTTAACCAATATTTTATTCTTGGCATCTTTAATTTAGTATCTCCAAAAAATCCAGCTAATGCTCCTAATATTATACCAATTAAAGCAGCAATTCCCATTGAAACTAAACCAACCATTAAGGAAATTCTTGTTCCATGAATTAATCCTGATGCCAAATCACGGCCAATTCCATCTGTACCCATCTTATGTCTAAATCTGGAAGAAATATTAGTTATCTCTCCATTGGCATTTTTGTATCTCTGCTCACCACCAGGTGCAGCATAGTCACGGTTGTATCTATCCATACTCCCAGGTGAATAAGGTATAAGAGGCCATACTACGGATGTTAAATTAAGTTGCCTCCAATCCGTAATATCGTATTGTAAAGATTCAACAAATTTTCCTTTGCTATTAAAAATAGAATCTGTTCTGGTTTCACTAGCAAATGCTGGATAAAGTTTATTCCCTTCATAAACGCAATATAGTGGTCTGTCATTTGCGATATATGGTGCAAAAACTGCAATAATTATCAAAAAAAATAGAAGGTACAGACTCATTAATGCAATTTTATTTTTCTTGAATTGATTCCAAGCATATTTTTTAAAAGAGAAATTTTCGTTTGTATTTTGCATGATTCTATTTGTATGAAATTCTTGGGTCAACTACTGCATAAAGTATATCAGCAACTAAATAACCAACCATAGTTAAAAATCCTGA
>JAYZYW010000062.1:0-12821 GCA_036139835.1 Bacteroidota bacterium | reverse complement strand
GTAGGTAGAATGATAGACATACACCTAATAAAACGTATAATAAGATTTTATATTTTTTCATTTTTTAGTTGATTTAGAGATATTCTTATAACTAAATTATATAAGAATTATTATGTAAAAATAAAAAAAACCCACTCATTTGAGTGGGGCTCTTTTTGGTGACCTCTCAGTTCTCGAACTTAAATTTATTAAATAATTATTTGATATATTTGGTTTATAGTTTTGATGTATAAAAATAGGGGGGGGCTATTCGGGCACCTTTTGAGTTGTCATATCTAGTAGGTTTTAGTCTTGCTACCCCGACTTTTTTCTTTTTATATTTTGGTGGGCGATGAGGGACTCGAACCCCCGACTTCCTCCGTGTAAAGGAGGCACTCTGAACCAACTGAGTTAATCGCCCTTAAATGGGATCGCAAATATATATCATTTCTAATTATAGGCAAGTTTTTAATAAAGTTAATCATACTGCTTCAGCAACAACAAAAGTACTCCCCCCAATAAAGATTAGGTCGTTAAGTTTAGCTTTTCTTTTTGCTTCTTGAACGGCTTTCTGTACACTAGAAAAACTGTTCCCCAATAATTGATATTGATATGCTTTTTTCTTAAATTCTTTAGCATCCATTGCTCTAGCTATATTTGGTTTGCAGAAATAATAAATAGCATCTTTTGGCAGTAGATTTAGTATTGTATCTAGATTCTTGCCATTTACGACTCCAAATACTGCATGTAGATTTTTATGTGGTATTTGTTTTATTTGTCTAAAAATTGCTTTTATGCCATCTTCATTATGACCTGTATCACAAATAATGAGAGGGTTCTCTCCTAATATTTGCCATCTTCCTAATAATCCTGTATTCTTGATTGTATTTAGCAATCCTTCCATTATATTTTCATCAGTTATTTTCCAACCCTGTTTTTGCAACTCTAAAATTGAAGAAACAGCTGTATTGCAATTTTCTTTTTGATAATTCCCTTTTAAATCCGAGATGTAGTTATGTGGGGTTGCATATTTAAGAAAAGCACTTTTTTCATTAGCAATATTTTGAAAGATCGCCTTAATTTTCTCTTGTTTTCTTCCAATAATAATAGGGGTGTTTTGTTTAATTATGCCTCCTTTTTCTTTGGCAATTTCTTCAATAGTATTCCCTAATAAATTAGTGTGATCAAGCCCAATATTTGTTATTATTGATAATTCAGGAGCGATAATATTTGTGCTATCTAACCTTCCTCCTAAGCCTGTTTCAATTATAGCAATATCTACTTTTTGATTTGCAAAATAATTAAAAGTCAAGGCAACTGTAAATTCAAAGAAGGAAAGGTTTATTTTTTCAAAATGGATTTTATTTTTTGTGACAAAGTGAAGAACTTCTGCTTCAGAAATCATTTCGCCATTTATCTTGATTCGCTCTCTAAAATCTTTTAAATGAGGGGAGGTGTATAACCCAACTTTGTAGCCTGCTTCTTGTAAAATAGAGGCTAACATATGAGAAACAGACCCCTTTCCATTAGTGCCTGCAATATGAATACTTTTAAACTTTTTGTGAGGGTTCCCTAGCTTTTTTGAAGCAGCTACTATATTCCCAATATCCGCTTTATATGCTGCCTCGCCTTCTTTTTGATACATTGGTAAACGACTAAACAAATAGTCAAGCGTTTGCTGATAAGTCATTAATTTAAGCTGAAATCGTAAATAATTTTTCCTTGCTGATTTTCAGGAGCGTTTTGTTTGGTGTCAAACTTAGTTTTTAGTGCAGCTTTTTTAGCTCTTTTTAAAAGCTCTTTGTTTAGTGTTGTTGATCCTTGTGCTCCAGGGTTTGCATAAATTACATTTCCTAATCTGTCAACAGTAATAATTACAACTACTTTCCCTTCTATTTGATTGCCTTGTGGTCTAGGCTTTTCAATTGCTTTCCGTCCTCCTAATTGATAAGCAGTTCCATTTTCTCCTATTCCACCACCCTCATAAACATCTGAATTTGGATCTCCATCAACAACTCCTTGATTGCCTTCTTCATTTTTTTTTCCTTCTGATTTATTTTGATTTTTCTTCTTGCCAGTATAAATAGCTTTTTTATTTACTTCTGGTTTTTTTTCTTCAATCACCTCTTTTTTTGGATCTTTTTTTTCTATAGCCTTTTTTTTGTGTGTTATTTCTACAGCAGGAGTTTCAATTTCAGATTGAGTGACAATTGCTTCAGTACTTTCAATTTGTTTTTCAATAATTTCTTTTTCTACTATTTCGGTTATTTCTTCAGTGTCTTTAGGTTCTATTTTTCCTAACCCCTCCTCATTAAAACCAAAATTGATACTTATCCCTTCTTCTGGAGGGGGAGGGTCTTGATAGGTAAGCCCCATAAAAAGAAAGGCAACGAAAAGTAAAGCATGAAACAGAATTGTTCCAATAATGCCTTTCCTTTTGGTTTTTTTCTCTAAGGAAGTCATTTTAGTGAGGTTTTGTGGCTAATACAATTTTATATTTATTGCGGTATGCAATATCCATTACTTTTACTACATATTCAATGGCTACCGATTTATCAGTGTGTAAAATAATAGCGGGTTCTTGCTCATTATTGATTAGTAATTTTAGTTCTTGTTCAATAGTATTTTCTGTTACAGAACGCTCATTAATATAAAATTGAATATCTTTTGTTATGGAGATAGAAATAGTTTGTTTTTCAAGAGTTTTTGCTTTGCTACTTGGTAGTAATAATTTTAAAGCATTTGGGCTTACTAGAGTGGAGGTGAGCATAAAGAATATAAGTAATAAGAAAACAATATCTGTCATTGAGGACATATTAAAATTTGCACTTACTTTATTTCTACTTCTTAATGCCATTATTCGTTATGATGTAAAAGATCTAAAAATTCAGTTGTTTTGGCTTCTAGCATAAATACTACCTTATCAACTTTTGATACTAAATAGTTGTAAGCAATAAAGGCTACAATTCCAACAACTAAACCAGCTACTGTTGTTACCATTGCGGTATAAATCCCTTGTGATAACATTGCAACATCAATATTTCCCCCTGCACTTGCCATTTCATGAAAAGCCACAATCATTCCAATTACAGTTCCTAAGAACCCAATCATGGGCGCTGCACCTGATATTGTAGCTAAATTAGCTAAGTTGTTTTCCATTTTAAAGACTTCTAGTTTTCCTTGATTTTCAATAGCTGCAGAAATATCAGTCATTGGTTTGTCAATTCTGTTCACTCCTTTTTCTATCATTCTTGATATCGGGCTGTCAGTATTTTTGCATAAAGTTTTAGCGGCTTCAACATCTTTTGCTTCAACAAAATTTTGAATGCTTTTAAGAAAACTTGCATCCTCTTTACTAGCTTTTTTTATAGCAGAATAACGTTCGATTAAAATATAAATGGCGAAAATTGATAAGACACCTAAAGACCCCATTACTAAGTTTCCTCCAATACCACCTGAGGTAATTAATTCAATAACAGATAATGTTTTTTCCGTGACTTCTTGAGCCGCTTTTTTTGCTCCATGAGCAGTATCTTGCACTAGGCTATCAGTTGTTGTTGGAATTTGTAAGAGTAAGAAATTCATAAGAGTATAATTTTAACTTAAACGATATTATTTGTTTTTATTGCATAAATATATAAGTTGCAGCTCCTGCAAGGTAGCCCATAAGTGCTAATAAAGAGATGTTTCTTACATACCAGATAAAATCAATTTTTAGTATTCCCATTATTGCTACTCCTGCTGCTGATCCTATAATTAAAACAGAGCCTCCTGTTCCAGCGCAATAAGCTAAAAATTGCCAGAACATCCCATCTGGATTATAGAATTCAGTTCCAGAAATAAGGAGATTTTCATACATCTTCATTGCTCCTGCAACTAAAGGGACATTATCTACGATAGATGAAAGCAATCCAATAATTACATTAATTAGATAAATACCGTCTCTATTTTGACCATTAAAGGATTTATCTAATAATTCTGCTAAACTTCCTAGCTGACCAGTGGATTGCAATGAAGATACAGCTAATAATATTCCTAGGAAAAAGAAAATAGTAGGCGTGTCTACTTTTTTTAAGACTCCAACAACAGAGACTCTAGATTTTTGTTCATGATTTTTACTTCTGTGAATAATTTCTGTAGCTATCCATAACACTCCTAAAGAAAGAAGCATCCCCACATATGGAGGGAGATGAGTAACGATTTTAAATACTGGAACAAATAAGAGCCCCGCAATACCAAGATAAAATATGAGGTTTCTTTCAAACTTAGTAGTAGGATCTTTCTTATGTTCTTCTAGAATTACATCTTCCGGACTTTCTATATCCCCTTTTACTTTAAATGAAAGATATATTAGAGGAACAATTGCACATACTAATGATGGAATAAATATATCGATTATTATCCTTTCACTTACATATTGTTTAGCATATAACATAATAGTTGTAACATCTCCAATAGGAGACCATGCACCTCCTGCATTTGCAGCAAGAATAACCATTCCGCCAAACATCCATAAATCATTTTTATTTTTAATTATTTTTGTTAATAAAGATGCCATTACAATGGCAGTTGCTAGGTTGTCTAATACTGCAGAAAAGAAGAATGCTATTCCGCTTATAATCCATATTAGTTTTAATTTATTTTTTGTTTTAATCTTATTTGTAATGATAGCGAATCCTTCATGTGAATCAATGAGTTCAACAATAGTCATTGCCCCTAATAAGAAGAATAATATTTCAGCAATGTGAATTATATGATGTTGAATTTCTTCTTCTAACTTTGGAATTGTTACTCCAGAAAATGCAAAAAGAGCCCAGCATAACCCCCCAATAAAAAGGGCTGAAGCTGCTTTGTCAATTTTTATTGAATGTTCTAATGCTATAGCGATGTAGCCTAAGATAAATACTATAAGAATAAGTGTTGAAATAGTCATGTGATATTATTTTTGTAAATATACTGTTGTGGATGGGAAAGCAAAATCTGATTTGTGTTTTTTTACAATCTCCATAATTTTAAAGTTTACATCTTCTTTAACGTCTATTAAAGCCTCCCATCTTGGGCTGTCAACAAAATACATTACCATAATATCTAATGAGCTTGATCCAAATTCTTGAAAACGAACTTTGCCGTCTTTGTTTGTTTTCTCATGAAGATTAATCATTTCTTGAATATCAGTAACTATTGCTTTTATTTGATCTGCAGATGTTTCGTAAGTCAAACCGATATTGAATTTAACTCGCCTTACTGGTCGAAGACCTAAGTTGTCTAATTCTGCATCAATCATTTTTTTATTAGGAACAGTTACTAAGCTTTTGTCAAAAGTTCTGATTCTAGTGCTTCGAAATCCTACTTTTTCTACTGTTCCTGTAACCGACCCTACTGTAACGACATCACCAACAGTAAAAGGTTGATCAAAGAATATGGTGAATGAACCTAAAAGATTCTCCAGACTTTCTTTTGATGCCATTGCTAAAGCAATTCCCCCAATTCCAAGACCTGTAGCTAGTGCAGCAATATTTACATTAAAGATATTTCCCATAATTATGAATATTCCAAAAATGTACACAAATATTTTACCTATCTCAATAATAAATGGGATGAGTTGATCATCCATTTTATTTTCTGTTAATTCAGCTTTTTTGAGTAGAATTAATCCTACAAAATCAATCATTTTTAATAAAATCCAAAATATAGAGTATATAAAAATTAAGGAAAATCCTTTATTAATTAGCATTTTGAGTCCCATCTCATTATCTGGCGCTAAATTCCATTCTGGAGGATATTGAATATGAGAACTTCCTAAATAAATAATGGATAACATGATGCATAAGCCAATAGGTTTTGTTAAAAGCTCATTAAATTTATCTTCTCCTACATCAGAATCTTTCTTTTTTATAATTTTAAAAAGTAAGTGGCTTAAATATTTTGAGATTAGTTTCTTAAAAGTTAACCCTACTAAAACTGCACCGATAAACCATGTGTAGTCCTGCATAGTGTTTCCAAAAAATTCTTGTAGTAAAAAGTTTTTCATAATTATTATTTTAAATTAACTGCTTTAAAGCAATCTCAAAAGCAGTTTTAGATATGTTTGTTTTCGCGTTACTCTTCTTAAAGGTTTTCAAAAGAGATTGCTTTATTGTTTCAGATACTGCTGTAAAGATAGCAATATCATGCATCTGACAATTATCTTGCATAAAATAGGAGAAAGCCCTAGCCATTCCGCAATTTGCAATAAAGTCAGGGATCACACTTACTCTTTCGTCAGCACTTTTTGAAATAGGCCCAAAGAATATTTCTTTATCAGCAAAAGGCACATTTGCTCCTGAGGAAATAACTTCTAGACCATTTTCAATCATTTGATCTAATTGATTTTGAGATAGCAGACGAGATGCAGCAGCTGGAACAAAAATTTCAGCACCAATACTCCATATTTTCTTGTTTACTTTTTCAAAGGAAAGTATGTTGTTTGCCTCTAAAAAGTTTGATGATCTATCTTCTAATAATGATTTTACTTCTTCAGAAGTATAGCCATCGCTATTAATTAGACCACCCGCAATATCAATAATTCCGACAATAATTGCACCTGCTTGTGCTAAATAATAAGCAGCAGCACCTCCAACATTTCCCCATCCCTGAATAATTACTCTTTTTCCTCGTACCTCACCTCCATAAATAGTGTAATAATGCAAAATAGCTTCAGATACCCCATAGCCAGTTATTAAATCCCCAACTGAATAATCTTTTGATTGATTTGGAGTAAGTTTTGTGTTTTTAACAATTAAAGGCACTCCTTTTGATAGTTGATTGATGATTTTCATTGTATCTTTTTCATCTTTTTTATAATGACCTCTCACTACTCCTTCTAATGGAAAAAATATTCCATTATCTTTACAAATTGGCATTACTTCATGTACTTCATTTAAATTCATATCCCCTCCTGTCCCATAATAAGATTTAAGAAGTGGTTTTACAGCAGCAAACCATCTTTCTAATACTTCTTTTTTCCTAGGGTCTTTTGGATTAAAGTTAATTCCTGATTTTGCACCACCAATAGGAGGTCCAGAAACTGTAAATTTCACTTCCATTGTTTTTGCAAGTGCTAAAACTTCATTTTTTGTAACGCCAGCCCTCATTCTTGTTCCTCCTGCACAAGCCCCTCCTCTTAAAGAGTTTATGACTATCCATCCTTCAGCTTCTGTTTTTGCATCCTTCCATTCAAAAACTATTTCGGGTTTTTTATATTCAAATTTCTTTAATAATTCCTCCATCTTCTCTTGGCTTTGTTTTTTGCAAATGTATCAATTACCCCTAAGATATTAGAAAATAATATGGCTTATTTTATTACATTGGATTGTTAATTTCTCCTCCACAATTATCTTTTTTAGCTCCTGTTACAGATTGTAGACAGTTGACTTCATTTCTTAGTTTTAAGATCCCCAGAAATGCGAAAATTAACGCCTCTTTAAAATTGATGATTTTGTGGTTTGGAATAAAGATTTTTGATTTAGCGTAGTATGATATTCGGCTCATTAAATAAGCATTGAAAACCCCTCCACCTGTAAAGAATGTGGATTTATCATTTAATAATATGCCAATTTGCATTGCTATATGTTCACAAAAAGTATGTAATATGTCCTCTGCTTTATAATTTTTTAATAATAATGGAGTTATAAATTTTTCAACCCATTCTCTTCCTAAAGATTTAGGGGGTTGTTGTTTGTAAAAGGATAAATTATTAAGTTTCCCCAAAAGCTCAGGAATAAGTTCCCCTTTTTTTGCAATGCTTCCTTTTATATCAAATGCAAGACCTAATGTTTTGCTAATTTTATTCATTACAATATTAACTGGGCAAATATCAAACGCTATAATTTTATCATTCTCTTTTATAGAGATATTCGCAAAGCCCCCTAAATTAACACAATATTTATAGTTAGTAAAAAGATGTAAATCGCCAATAGGAACTAGTGGAGCTCCTTGACCATTTAAGGAAACGTCTAAGCTTCTAAAATTATTAATTGTTTTAATTTTTGTGATATTTGCAATTGTTTTTCCATCTCCGATTTGGAGGGTGTAATTATTTTCGGGTTGATGAAAAATAGTATGCCCATGAGATGTAATAAGATCAACGGTTTCATGTGTTAAAAAAGTATTGATAGTTTCTCCTAAAAATTTACCATATTCTATATCAATTTCTGATATGATATTTTTGGGTTTTTTATGTAGATTCCCTAAAGTTTTTTTCCAGTAATTAGAGTATTTTAAGGTTTCTGATTTTTCAATCTTGAATTCCCATCGAGTATTTTTGGTAAAGGTGCAAATTGCTAAATCTATTCCATCTAATGAAGTCCCTGACATTACTCCTAAAACACGGTATTTTATATTCAGATTCATTAGATTTCAAAGATAGTTTAAAAAGTGTATTTTTGCCTGGATTCTCAAAAAAGCAAATAATGAATTTTGAATTGACGCAAGAGCATAAGATGATTAGGGGTGCAGCAAGGGATTTTGCGCAAACTGAATTATTACCTGGAGTTATTGAACGAGATGAAACTCAAACATTTCCAACAGAACAAATTAAAAAATTAGGCGAACTTGGATTTCTAGGAATGATGGTGGCCCCAAAATATGGAGGGGCTGGAATGGATGCTATTTCTTATGTATTAGCAATGGAAGAGATATCAAAAGTAGATGCTTCTTGTTCAGTTGTAATGTCCGTAAATAACTCATTAGTATGTTGGGGATTGGAAACTTTCGGCACAGAAGAACAAAAAGCAAAATATTTAAAACCACTCGCAACAGGAGATATTATTGGTGCATTTTGTTTGTCGGAGCCAGAAGCTGGTTCGGATGCAACTTCACAACAAACAACAGCAATTGATAAGGGAGATTATTATTTGTTAAATGGAACCAAGAATTGGATTACCAATGGTAATACAGCAACTGTTTATTTGGTAATTGCTCAAACAGATGTAGAAAAAGGACATAAAGGAATTAATGTTTTTATTGTAGAAAAAGGAATGGAAGGATTTGTTGTTGGGCCAAAAGAAAATAAATTAGGCATTAGAGGTTCCGATACTCATTCTTTAATGTTTTCTGATGTAAAAGTCCCAAAAGAAAATAGAATAGGAGAAGATGGCTTTGGTTTTTCCTTTGCTATGAAAACTTTAGCTGGAGGCAGAATTGGAATTGCCTCTCAAGCACTTGGGATTGCGTCTGGAGCATATGAGTTAGCATTGCAATATTCTAGAGAAAGAAAAGCTTTTGGAAAAGAAATTGCAAAGCATCAAGCAATTGCATTTAAGTTAGCAGATATGGCTACTGATATTGATGCCACAAGATTACTTTGCTTAAAGGCAGCTTGGTTAAAAGATAATGATAAAAATTATGATAAAGCAGGGGCTATAGCCAAGGTTTTTGCTTCTGAGACGGCTATGAAAACAACAGTTGAAGCCGTGCAAGTGCATGGTGGTTATGGGTTTGTAAAAGAATATCATGTTGAGCGTTTAATGCGTGACGCAAAAATCACACAGATTTATGAAGGAACATCTGAGATTCAAAGAATTGTAATCTCTCGTTCTATTTTAAAATAAAAATTATGAAAAAACTAATATTACTATCAATTTCAATTTTATTTACCTTTTGCGTAAGTGCACAAGTTGATATTGATAAATTGGAAACTAACCCTGCATATTTGAAGTTTTTGCCTTCAAATGCAAATCCTGAAGATTTACGCCCTTCTGATATCCCATCAGAACAAGTGCTAAAACAAATGGGTTTGTCAGATTCTGAAATTACTGAGGCAATGGATTATAAAAATAGCAAAGGAAAATATGCTAAAGGAGATCAAGAGACTCTTGATGATGATTCTGCTCTGTCAAAGTTTTATAAAAGTTTTGGAGATACTTTAGTTACTGATACTGTTACATATCCTAAAGCAAGAATTTACGGTCAAGATATTTTTAGAAATAATAAATTATCGTTTTATCAGAAAGCATTAGATGCAAAAGCTCCTGAGAATTATAAAGTTGGTAGTGGAGATGAGATTTCGATTTCTGTTTGGGGTTACTCGGAATTTTCAGAAACACTTTTAGTAGATAAAAGAGGATATATTACCCCAAGTTCTTACGGGAGAATTTATGTAAAAGGATTAACTTTTAAAAAGATGCGCTCACTTTTAAAGAGTAAGTTTTCATCCTTCTTGGATATGAGAAATTCTGAAATAGATGTTACACTAGCCTACTCAAGAGTTATTACCGTAAATATTGTTGGAGAGGTTTATTATCCAGGTTCGTACTCAATACCAGCAATAAATACAGCATTCAATGCTTTGATAGCAGCAAAAGGGCCTAATCAGTTAGGTACAGTTAGAAATATTTATGTTAAAAGAGATGGCAAAACAGTTGATTCGTTAGATGTTTATCAGTTTTTATTTAATCCTATGCGCTCACAAGATATTTATATGCAAGATGGGGATTATTTATTTGTTCCTCCTGCAAGGCACATTGTTGAGGTAACTGGAGCGGTAAATCGTCCTTATACTTATGAGGCTAAATCAGGCGAAAGTGTGACGGAAATTATTAAGTATGCGGGTGGGTTTACTACTAATGCTTTTATGGATGTTGTAACTCTTAAAAGAATAGAGTATAATTCAATTAGCGTCAATGATGTGCATAAAGATCATGCTAATTCTACTATTGTTCAAAATGGAGATGAAGTTGTTGTAAATACTATTTCTAATAAATTATCAAATGTAGTTTCAGTAAAAGGAAGTATTGGAGTTGCGGGTGATTATGAATTTATAAAAGGCGAGAAGCTTTTAACTTTACTCAAAAGAGCTAAATGTATTGCAGAGAAAACATTTTTGCCTAAAGTATATGTTATCCGACTGAATGAAGATAGAACAAAAACGCATATTGCTGTGAATTTAGGCGCAATTATTAATGATTCAAATCATGCAGACAATATATTGATGCAGGAATATGATATTGTACGTGTGCTTTCTGTTGATGATTTTGATGATGAGTTTTCAGTTTCTATATTTGGGGCCGTTAGGGGGGCAGGTGAGTTTGAGTTTGGAGTTGGCATGACTTTGCAAGATATACTTTTGCAAGCAGGAGGGCTTACTCAGCAAGCAGAAGGAAGCAAGATAGAAGTGAGTAGAATTATGGATTATGCTATTTCTTCAAATAAATTAAAACCAAGAAGAGCAGTAGTGAAAAATATAAAAATTGGAGAGGACTTAATGTTGAGTTCTGAAGCTCAAGAATTTATGTTACAACCATTTGATCAGGTATTTGTTAGAGAAAATCCAGATTATGAAGAGCCTGTAAATATTATATTAATGGGAGAAGTGAAATATCCTGGCACTTATTCTTTGCTGTCAAAGGATGAAAAGATTTCATCATTAATTAAAAGAGCAGGAGGGCTGACTAATTATGCTTATATGGATGGGGTTAAGATGTTTAGGAAGTTTGAAGTTGAGCCAATCAATGATGATCAGTTAAATATTCCGGATATTTTATTAGATTCAATTTTAACTGATGCAGAGCTTTCAAATATTTATAATAGAGAGTTATTAAATAGAGAAAAGTTAAAAGCAAAGGATTTCAGTTATGATAGTTTGATGTATGATGTAGTTTATTTTGATATGCAAAAGGCAATGTCTAAAACTAAATCTAAACATAATTTAGTTTTATTAGAAGGTGATAGTGTGATTATTCCAAAAATGTTAGATGTTGTGCAGGTGACAGGTGATTTGCATAATATTAATGGCAGTTCAATTAGCGCTCCTTTTTTTGGTAAAAGAGCGAACTATTATGTTCGGAATTTTGCAGGAGGGTATTCTAAGGATAATAAGAAATCAAGAACTGTAGTGGTTCATGCTAATGGTGTAACAAAAAAATCATTGAATTTGGGTTTGTTGTCAATTTCGCCAAAAGTAAAGCCTGGTTCAACCATTAAGGTTATTAGTGAGCATCAAGTAAAGCGCAAGAAAAAAGAAGATATTGATTACAATAAACATATTGAAAGTGTAATAACAAAAATTACAGCCGTTATGTCTTTATGGCTATTAATAGATAGAGTAAATAACTCCTTTTAATGGAAGAGTATAATGATGAAATACAATTAAAAGATATTCTAATTAAATTATCAGAGTATAAAGTTTTTTTGTTTAAAAAGAAGGTTGCTATTATTGCTTTTTCATTTTTATTTTTATTGATTGGCGTTGTATATGCTTCTACTTTAAACACAAAATATAATGCTGAACTTACTTTTGTTGTTGAAGCAGAGCATGGGAGCGGTTCTTTAGGATCTATGGCAGGTATTGCTAGTCAGTTTGGATTTGATATTGGTAGAGGGGAGAGTAGTACATTTAGTCAGAGTAATGTAATAGAATTGTTAAAATCAAGAGGTGTTATTCAAAATACCTTAATGCAGAACGCTAAAGTTAATAGTAAAAATGATTTACTCATAGAGCATTATTTTGAAATTAATGATCTAAAAGATGATTTGGTGAAGAGTAATGACTTTAAAGGAGTTTCATTCCACGATAACATTAATTATATACAAGATAGTCTTAGCGGTATTATTTGGTTAACTATTATTGCGGATCATTTAACTGTTGAAATGCAATCTAATGAAGCTAATATCATTACTTTGTCTTACACTTCTTTAAATCAAGAATTTGCTAAAGAATTTGCAGAAAGGTTAATTTCAGAGATGAGTAAGATGTATGTTTTACATAAAACAGCACAAGCAAATAGCACTTTAGATTTCTTGCAAAATAGAGCAGATTCTGTGTTTGCAGAACTGGAAATTGCGGAGCAAGAATTTGCAAAAGT
>JAYZYW010000061.1:0-6335 GCA_036139835.1 Bacteroidota bacterium | reverse complement strand
ATCAAGACTTGTTAGTTGATTACCAAAACAACGCAAAGTAGTTAAAGCAACAAAATATTCTATTCCTGTTAAATCAGATATATTTAAATTATTACAGTCAATAGCACCATTAAAGGCCATGGCTTCACTTACTTGTATTTCGGCATCTCCATTGGTGTTAATAGCTACATTCCCAACTAAATATGCTTTAAAGTTAGCATCAGGTATGCTTACATTTTGCCCAAGCAAAATCATAGGTAAGCAAAGTAATATAAGTAGCCGTCTTTTCACAATCTTGTTTTAAAGACCTCAAATTTAAGAATTATTTTAAGCTTTTAAATAAAAATTACCGCATAACTTGATATGCTCATTCGTGTATTTATGTCTTGATTTCTTAATTGTCAATCGTTCTTCTTTAATTTTAGCCTTTGTAAAAGAAAACTGACATCAAAGTTTTTAAAAATGGGCTATTGAATTGATCCTTTTATAGATTTTGCTATTTCTTAAGCTTTCCTTCTAAACTTGACCACCCTCCGCCATTTACTACATTAGTATAGCCTTTGGCTGAAAGTATTTTTGCCGCCCCCGCGCTTCTCATTCCTGAAGCACAGCAAGTAATTATAGGTTGATCTTTATCTTTAAACTGATCCAGTTTTGAAGACAATTCCCCTAGGGGAATATTCAAAGAATTTTCAATATGCCCAGAATAAAATTCTCCCTCTGATCTGACATCAATAATAATCCCTCCATTAGAGAGCATTGCTTTATAATCTGTATTATCAAAAAATCTTTTCTTCAAAAAAAAGAAAGCCACTATGCACAATAAAATTAAAGGTATATTTTTCATTTTATTCTTCTAGTAGTTTTAATAAATCATCCAGATTAGGAGAAAGAATCATTTCAATTCTTCTATTCGCGCTTCTACCTTCTGTTGTCTCATTACTAGCAATTGGCACAAACTCTGCTCTTCCGGCAGCCGTTAGTTGTAGTGGATTTAAACTCGGGTTTTGAGTCAGTACTTTTACTACATTAGTAGCCCGCATCACACTTAAATCCCAATTGTCTGTTACTAGTCCTTTTCCACTTAAAGGGATGCTGTCAGTATGTCCTTCCACTAAAATCTCCAAATCTTTTTGCGGAGCTAAAGCAGTTGCTAATTTATTAAGTGCCGCAATACCTCCACTATTAACTTCATACTTTCCTGAAGCAAAAAGCAAAGCCTCTTCTAAAGATATATACACCTTCCCGTTTCTTTGTTCTATAGTTAATCCGTCTCCCTCAAGGCCTATAAGTGCTTTTGAGATAGATTGTTTTAAAGCGGTAACTATGCTGTCTTTTTTATTGATGATGGATTCTAATTCAGCAACTCGAATCGATCTAGCATCTAGTTTTTCTTGTGCTAATTTGAGTTCTTCTTCTTTTACCTCTAATGAAGTTGATAGCTTGCTTAACTCATCTTCTTTTGCAAAAAGTTCTGATTGCACTTCTTCTAACTGCTCCAAAAGCTGCTTTGTTTCTTTAGCTTTATCAGCCATTTTTCGGCTATTCTTTGAAACAAGCAAATCATAGGATTCGCTTAAAGCATCATATTTGTTTTGTAAAGCAATTAACGCCCCTCCATTTTGCGTAGAATCATTTCTTAAATGAGTAATCTTAGCTTTTAAGGAGCTAATTTCTGCTGATAATTCTTCCAATTCTGATTGTAATTTCAGCACTATCTTCTCCTGGGCATGTAGCGCAGATTTTGTTGCTTCATTCTCGGCAATTAAAGCGTTATGAATTTTAGGAGTTACACACGAACTAAATATTATTAAAAATGACGCTAGGAATAAAATGGATTTTTGCATAATGACTATTTTTTATCTTTACCAAAATTACAAAAAAGGGGGGTTGATATTATACCAAACCAAATACTTTTCAACAGTAAAAGATTAACTATCTAAAGCAAAAAGAAGCATTCTTTTTAAAATAAAAATTCTCTTTAGAATTCTAATGCCCAATATCCATCAATCCAAAAAAATCCACCTGCAGTAACTTCCCAAGATCCAGGAACCCAGTAATGGTTTCTCTTAGCCTTTATCCATCTTGCTTGTTGCCAAGTATATCTGCCATAAAAAGCATTCCACTCCCAATACCCTTCTATCCAAACATACCCAGGCCTCTTATAAGTAGGGCGTTTTACAACCACACGTGATCTATTCGGTTTCTTTACCACTACTCTATGTCTGTTAGTTTTTGCTCTTACGTTTCCTCTGTTATTATGATTAATCGAACGGTTTTTAACAACATTCTTGCCTCCTTTGTTGCTATTTGTTTTTACCCTTACTTGCGCAGTTGCAGATAAACCTCCAAATAAAAAGATTATAACTAGTGTTTTACTAAAAAATGAATTTTTCATGGCTATTGTTTTTAAGATTAGTATTTTTATGACTTCAAAAATCATTAATGGGTTAAAGATATGAAAAAACTTATAAATTACTTTTTACAAGGGCTTTTATATATAGTTCCTATAACGGTAACAGGAGCCTTTGTAGTATGGGCTTTTAATAAAATTGATGGAATTCTTCCTTTTGACTTTCCGGGGTTAGGGCTAATTATAATTATTACATTCATAACAATAATAGGGTTTTTAGGATCGGTAATAATTGCGAGTCCCATAAATTCATTTTTCAAAAACTTACTAAAAAGAGCGCCTCTTTTAAATACAATTTATTCGGCAGTAAAAGATTTAATGAACACCTTTGTAGGAGAAAAAAAAGGATTTCAACAAGCTGTATTTGTAAAAATATATGATAATTCTACAATAGAAAGAATTGGTTTCATTAGTAATGATGATTTAGCCTCGTTAAATATTAATAAAGGAAGGGTTTTAGTTTACATTCCTCATTCATATAACTTCTCGGGGAATTTATTTGTGGTCGAAAAAAAATATATAACGCCTATAGATGCTCCTTCTAGTGAGATAATGAAATTAATTGTGTCTGGAGGGGTTGCGGAATTTAACAACTTATCTCAGGAAGACTAACAATATGAAAAAAATATTTCACCTGACATTTATCTTCTTTTTAGGCATACATGCAGCTGCTCAAAATCCAGGAGACACAATTGTTGTTCAAACTTTTGATTATTCAAGTAATACTAGAGATACCATTGCACATTTTCCAACTGATACTAGCTTAACCTTTGAAAAAATTATTTTATCTTATAATATGAGATGTAAAGATGGGCTAATAAACACTACTGGAGGGAATAATGTCGCTTGTGGAGAATGGGATTATAGCTGCCACACATACATACATGATTCCTCTAGAGTTGATTCTATTTTATCTTATCATGCAAATTATGCAATTTCCTCTTTTTCTGGTAATACTTATAATTATTCATTAAGTACAGTGTATAATTATTATCAATATCAGCAGCAAACTGCTTTGATAAATTCAATTATTTCAGAAGACACTATTCATATCGGAAACGGAACAGACTCTCTTGATTTTGTAATTGCAACAGATAAAAATTCTCATAAATCGCAGTTTTTGTATAAAGCAAATGAATTAGTTGCTTTAGGACTTTTAAATGACACAATCAATGCTCTTTCTTTAAATGTACTTGGCAGTAATCAGACAGCAAATTTCTTAACAATAAAATTAAAGTTAACTACTGACAGCGTGTTGAGTAATCTACATCCTCATCTAAATGGGTTTACGGAAGTTTATAATTCGAATACACTGCTTAATAATGGGCTTAACCGCTTCCAATTTGTTCATGACTTTGTTTGGGATTCAGTTTCAAATATAATAGTTGAATTCTCAATAACAAATTCAACTAATGGAGGGGTAAGTTTAATTGAAGGAGAGCAAACAAACAATAATTTAGGGTTATTCTCAAATGATGCAAATCATATAACTGTAAATTCTGCAGAAAGTATTGATTTGCCAATTTCTGCAATGAGTAATATATCTGATGAGGTTACCGTTTCGTTTTGGATAAATGGAAATGAAAATGTATTACCACAAAACACTACAATACTAGAAGCATATGATTCAAGTAATTACAGAACTTTAAATATTCACTTTCCATGGAGTAATGGGAGAATGTATTGGGACTGTGGAAACAGCGGAACTTCATCTTATGATAGAATTGATGAAGCAGCATCTTTAAATGAATATACTGATGGATGGAGCCATTGGGCATTTACAAAAAATGCAACGACAGGAGATCTGAAGATTTATCGAAATGGTGTATTGTGGCACTCAGGAACTGGATATACCAGAACAATAAATATTGAAACTTTGAAATTAGCAAGTAATGGTAATGGTAATGGCTATTTTTGGGATGGACACATAAAAGAATTACGAATTTTCGACAAAGAGCTTGCTATGACAACTATAAATGATTGGATGATAAAAAGAATTGATAATTCACATCCTGATTACTCAAATTTAGTTGCTCATTATCCCTTAAATGAAGGTCAGGGCATAACATCTTTAGACAATACAACAAATCAACAAGTTGCAACTTTTAACGGAAATGTTAATTGGAATTATACACGAGGTCATGAAATTAATCGGTTTTTTACTGAAATTACTTTTCGGCCAAATATTAATTTTTACCAAGGGCAGTATTCTTTATCGATTACTACTGACACAATTTTAGATTCATTAATTGCTGGAGCAAATACTGTTACGCAATATGCAATAGTACCTAATTATGGGACTTTACAAAATGACAGTATTGCAACTGTTTCTACTAACACTTATTGGGAGTCATTGTCTTATTTGTTTGATGCAAATGGGAATGTATTAAGCATAGATTCGGTAAGCATTGATGGGTCAATTACTATTGCTGATTTAGTATATTATAAACGTTATCCAATGTCCTTTCAAATTATGTCCTTTGTTACTCCTTACGGAATTGGGCTAGACTTAGGCCAAGATGGGAAAACATGGTATTTTGATGTGACTGATTATACCCCTGTATTAAAAGGGGACAAGCGAATTACAATGGGTGGTGGAGGACAATGGCAAGAAGATATGAATATTAAATTTTTATTTGTTGTCGGAACTCCTATCAGAGATGTGTTAGAAATGCAACAAATTTGGAGACCACAATCAAAAGGATACAACACAATTATTGCTAATGATGCTTTTGAGCCAAGAGATATATTAATGCATCCAGATGCATCAGCATATAAATTAAGAACTACAATCACAGGTCATGGACAACAAGGAGAATTTATTCCACAACAGCATTATTTAAATATAGATGGTGGGACTCAAGAGTATATTTGGCCGGTTTGGACAGAATGTGCGGAAAATCCTGTTTATCCTCAAGGTGGCACTTGGATTTATGATAGAGCGGGCTGGTGTCCAGGGCAAGCTTCCGACTTAAGAGAAGATGATATTACCGGACTAGTAAATCCAGGGCAAATTCATAATATTGATTATGGCGTAATTAGCGCAACAGGAACTTCAAATTATTGGGTAAGCAGTCAACTAGTTAGCTACGACACACCAAACCACTCTTTAGATGCTGCTATTATTGATATCTTATCTCCTACTAATCAAATATTACATCTGCGAACTAATCCTCTATGCTCAAAACCTAAAATTACAATACAAAATACAGGAAGCACAACATTAACTTCATTACAAATTGAATATTGGGTTAATGGTGCTACATCACATGAAATTTACCAGTGGAGTGGAAATTTAAATTTTCTTGAAAAAGAAAATATTGAATTACCTGACCCTCCTTCTTTATGGGATAATATAGCTGTAAATAACAATGTATTTCATGTTGCAATTTCGTTACCAAATAATGCAGCTGATCAGTATTATTTTAATAATATCATAAGTTCCACTTTTGAATCAGCTCCTACCTATCCAAATACATTTGTATTATGGTTTCAAACAAATAATGGAATAGTCTCTGGGATATCAGAATCCTCATGGGAATTCTTTGACAACAATGAAAATTTAATATATGCTAGTGGAAATTTAATCCCAAACACACAATTTAGAGACACGCTAACATTTGATGATGGATGCTATGTTTTTAAAGTTACCGATACAGATGATGATGGATTAGATTTTTGGGCAAATAATGATGGGGGTGGTATGGTTAGATTTCGTGAGATTGGGGCAAGTTGGCTAAAATCTTTTGATGGGGATTTTGGAAGATTTATCCATCATGAATTTATGGTAGAAAATGTATTGTCAAATTCTGAAATTAATGATGTAAATATTACAATATTTCCCAACCCTGCAACTAATGAGATTGTAGTAATAGGTAATTTAGTAAATTCATCAAAACTTATTTTAACAGATAATATTGGCAGAATTGTAAGTGTTACCAAT
>JAYZYW010000060.1:0-32395 GCA_036139835.1 Bacteroidota bacterium | reverse complement strand
ATTCTTTGATTAATATTGTTTTGCAACCTCCTTAATTTAGAAACTGAATTATCAAAAACAATAACTGAGGCGCCTAAACCTAATGCCGTACGGCACGCATACTCTCCTACTGTTCCGGCCCCAATCACTACAACACTAGTTGGTATTAATCCTGAAATACCTCCAAGCATTAATCCTTTTCCATTATTAACATTAGACAAGTATTCACCTGCAATTAATAATGAGGTATTTCCAGCAATTTCACTCATACTTCTTACAATTGGCAGCTTATCCTGATTGTCTTTAATAAATTCAAATCCAAAAGCAGCTATTTTCTTTTTATTTAGTGTTGTAAAATATCCTGAAGATTGTGTACTCATCTGCACAGCAGAAATTAACACCTGCCCACTTTGAATCATATCTAGTTCTGACTTTGTAGGAGGCTCAATTTTTAATATAAAGGTTGCTTTAAACACCTCTTCTTTTGAGTAAGCTATATCAGCTCCTTTATCTATATATTGTTTATCGGTAAAATTGGAAGCATCACCAGCTCCTTTTTCAATAATTATACTATGTCCATTCGCAACTAATAACCCTACTGATTCTGGAGTTAAGCTTACTCTATTTTCTTGAAATGAAGATTCTTTTGGGATTCCAATTTGCAATTGTTTAAAATTTGGTTTTACCTCAAGCATCTCTTCTTTTGGCATCAAACCAAAAGAACTAAATATTTTTTCTTTTACCATAACTAAATAATTATTTCAATTACTCTATTTTTCCCGTCTAATTGCATTTTAATTTTAACCATATCATCTTCAATTAAATTATGAATATTTTCTGGCCATTCAACAAAACAATAATCATCTCCTAAAAAATATTCCTCATAGCCGATATCAAATGCTTCTTCTTCATTATGCAATCTATAAAAATCAAAATGATATATTTTACTACCACTTGGAACAATATATTCATTCACAATTGAAAATGTAGGACTACTTACAACATCAGCAACACCTAATTGCAAAGATAATTCTTTTATTAAAGTAGTCTTTCCCACACCCATTTCAGCATAAAACAAAAATTTCTTATTCGGTGAAGAATATTCTAAAATCTCTTTTGCAATCTTAGGTAATTGTTCTAACGTCTCAGAAACAAGTATCAAACTCATTATTTTGTTTTCAAAGTAATAATTGGAATTAACATCTCTTCCATCGAAATTCCTCCATGCTGATAAGTATTTTTATATAAGTTAACAAATTGATTATAATTATTCTGATAAACAAAATACATATCTTCTTTAGCAAAAATATATTTACTACTTACATTCTGTATTGGGAGATAATACTCTAAAGGGTTCCCCATTTCAAAAACATCATTTTTCTGATAATTGAGATTTCTGCCTTGCTTATATCTTAAATTGGTGTTTACATCTCTATCTCCAATTACACGAGATGGCCTATTGACATTGATTGTACCATGATCTGTTGTAATAACAATATTTGCATCTTGTTTTGAAATTTGCTTCATTATATCTTTTAACGGAGAATGGGAAAACCATGATGCAGTTAATGATCGGTAAGCAGAATCATCATCAGCTAATTCTTTAATAACTTTCATGTCAGTTCTTGCATGTGAAAGCATATCAACAAAATTATAAACTATTACATTTAACACATTAGTTTGCATGTTGGGGATTTTAGCAACTGCTTTTCTACCAGCATTAAGATTTGTTATTTTTGTATAACTAGCCTTAACACTTCCCTTTCCAAGCATTTGCAAATTATCTAATAAAAACTCTTCCTCATACATGTTTTTTCCTCCTTCATCCTCATCATTTTTCCACATATTAGGATGTCTTTTTTGTATTTCAGACGGAAGTAATCCTGCAAAAATTGCATTACGAGCATATTGTGTAGCAGTAGGCAAAATACTAGTATACATTTCATCATTCTCAACAACAAAATCTTCTAAAATAGATGGCTCAATTATCTTCCATTGATCATATCTTAAATTATCGATTACAATCATATAAATAGGTTTGTTATCAGCCATCAGTGGCACAACCTTTTTTCTAAGTATATTATGAGACATCAATGGAGAGTTTTGTCCATTTACCCAATCTTTATAATTATTTTTTACAAACTTGAAGAATTGCGCATTTGCTTCTGATTTTTGCATTTCTAATATTTGCTCAACACTATTATCTCCTGATTTCTCAAGTTCTAATTCCCAATAAATTAATCTCTTAAAAATATCATACCACTCTTCTTTATTAAGATGTGATGACAATTTCATGCTAAGATTTCGAAACTCTTGTTGGTAGTTACTAGTTGTTTTTTCTTCAACTAGTCTACTTGAATCAATATTCTTCTTTATTGCCAATAAAATCTGATTTGGATTAACAGGTTTTATTAAATAATCGGCAATTTTTGAGCCAATTGCTTCTTCCATAATGCTTTCCTCCTCACTTTTGGTGATCATTATTACAGGAGTATTTGAATACTTTTCTTTAATAATTGCAAGTGTATCTAAGCCAGTAAGACCTGGCATATTTTCATCTAAAAAAATTAAGTCAAACTTATTTCTCTCAAGGATATCAAGTGCTTCATCACCACTTTTTGCAGAAGTAAGATGATAACCTTTTTCTTCTAAATAAATAATATGAGGTTTTAATAAATCAATCTCATCATCTGCCCAAAGTATCTTAATCATATTTTATTGTCTTAAAATTATACAAAAATGAAAACAAAATCCGTTATTTGCCCTATGATTTCACGTAAAAAAGATAAAATTATTAACGACCCAGTATATGGATTTATTACTCTTGATAGTGGAATAATTACTAATTTAATTGATCATCCCTATTTTCAAAGACTAAGAAGGATATCACAATTAGGGCTGTCTTATCTAGTATACCCTGGGGCTAATCATAGTCGTTTTCATCATGCTATTGGGTGCCTACACCTTATGACAAAAGCTATTTATCAAATTAAAAAAAAAGGACATCCTATCTCAGCAGAAGAGGCTGAAGCCTTAAAAATTGCGATTCTTTTGCATGATATCGGTCATGGTCCCTTCTCACATGCATTAGAGAATTCCATTGCAACAGATCTTTCTCATGAAGATTTATCCTTATTATTTATGAGAGAACTTAACAAACAATTTAATGGAAAATTATCCCTTGCAATTGAAATCTTTAATAATACACATCCTAAAAAATTCTTACATCAACTTGTATCTTCTCAACTAGATATGGACAGATTAGATTACTTGAAAAGAGATAGCTTCTTCTCAGGCGTTGTCGAAGGGAATATTGGAATTGAGAGAATAATAAACATGTTAGATGTTGTGAATGATGAATTAGTGGTTGAAGAGAAAGGGATCTATTCCATTGAAAAATTTTTAATAGCAAGAAGGCTAATGTATTGGCAAGTATATTTACACAAAACTGTAGTATCTGCAGAAAACATGCTTATTAAAGTACTAAAAAGAGCAAAATTTCTGATCACAAATAGTTCTGAAATTTTTGTCACTCCATCACTTAAAGTATTTCTAGAAAATAACTTTACTACAAAAGATTTTGAAAAAAATTCAAATTTACTCAATAATTTCTCAGAATTAGATGATTTTGATATTTACACTTGCTTAAAATATTGGGAAAACAGTAACGATTTTGTTTTATCAAATCTTTCCAAAAGACTTATAAATAGAAAAATCCTTAAAATAAAAATAGCAAAAGAGCCAATATTAGAGCAAGAAAAAAATAATCTAATTGATGAATTTTCTAAAAAACACAAATGCTCTAAAGAAGAAGCTAAATTCTTTATTTTCTCTTATAAGATAAGCAACAGCACTTATAACATTGAGAAATCAAATATCAATATCTTAATGAAAACTGGGGATGTAATTGATATCACTTCAGCTTCAGATCAATTTAATATTGAGGGGTTAAACAAAACCATTAATAAATATTTTTTGTGTTATCCTAAAGACTAATTTATAGTCCGAGTGAACAAAATTAAATTTTTTAAATTTGCAACATGAATTTTACGGCAGAACAAATAGCTAATATTGTAGGGGGAACTGTTGAAGGAAATCCTAATACAGAAGTTAACTCGGTGGGTAAAATTGAAGAAGGCTGTATTGGAAATCTTTGTTTTTTAGCAAATGAAAAATATACAAATTATATTTACACCACTAATGCATCCATTATCATTGTAAATCATTCATTTCATCTAGACAAAGAGATTAATGCTACACTAATTAAGGTTAATGATGCATATTCCTCTTTTAGTCAACTAATAGCAATTTATAATAAAATGAAATTCGATAAGGTGGGGCTTTCAAATAAAGCTGATATTAGCTCAAAAATATCCATTGGAAATAAAGTTTATATAGGCGCTTTTACATCAATTTGCAAAGGTGTAATAATTGGAGAAAATGTAAAAATACATCCTAACTGTTACATTGGAGAAAATGTTACTATTGGAGATAATACCATTATTTTTCCAAATGTTTCTATCTATCACGATTGTAACATTGGATCAGATAATATTATCCATTCAGGAGTAATAATTGGATCAGATGGATTTGGATTTGCACCAAATCAAGGGAACCAGTACAAAAAAATAAGTCAGATTGGGAATGCAGAAATTGCTGATGAAGTAGAGATCGGTGCCAACACTACTATTGATAGAGCAACTATGGGATCAACTAAGATTCATAAAGGGGTGAAATTGGACAATTTAATACAAATTGGTCATAATGTGGAGATTGGAGAAAATACTGTAATTGCAGCACAAGTTGGTGTTGCTGGCTCTTCAAAAATTGGTAAAAATTGTATGATTGGAGGACAAGTTGCTATATCAGGGCACCTTACAATTGCTGATGAAGTAAAAATAGCTGGACAAAGTGGAATTGTATCAAGTATAAATCAAAAAGGATCTATTGTACAAGGACCTATGGCTTTTGACATAAAAGAATTCCAAAGATCTTATATACTATTTAAACAACTTCCTGAAATGCACAAAACATTAAATGCAATTAAAAAGCAATTTGATGACTAAAATGCAACAAACCATAAAAGAAAGTATTAGTTTTTCAGGAGCAGGAATACATACTGGTGTTGTAACTAATATGACTCTTAAACCTGCAAAAGAAGAATATGGAATAAGGTTTATTCGAGTTGATTTAGAAGGTGCCCCTGTAATTAAAGCAGATATAGCTAATGTTTTTACTACTGAGAGAAGTACTTCTTTAAAAAAAGAAAATGCTGAAATTCATACAGTTGAGCATATTCTTGCTGCAATTATTGGAGCTGAGATAGATAATGTTATCATTGAGGTTGATAATATTGAGATCCCTATATTAGATGGTAGTGCAAAAGAATTTTTAGATAAAATAAAACGCACTGGAATTGTTATTCAACAATCTAAAAGAAAGTATTTTGAAATTAACAGAACAATTACTTTTGCTGATAAAAAAACTGGCGCAAAATTAATTGCTACTCCTTCAGAACATTATGAAATTGAGGTAGAAATAAATTATAATTCTAAAACTTTAGGCATTCAAAGTGCATCTCTAAATAATATTTCTAATTTCAACACAGAGATTGCATCAAGCAGAACCTTTTGCTTTTTACACGAATTAGAAGAGCTGCTAGAAAAAAACTTAGTTAAAGGTGGTGATATCAATAATGCTATTGTTGTAGTTGAAAATGAGATTTCTAACCAAAAATTATTAAAATTAAAAAAAGCATTTAATAACCCTGAAATTAAAGTTAACGATGGTGGTTATCTTAATAACCTAACTTTAAGACATAATAATGAACCTGCAAGACACAAATTACTAGATATAATTGGCGATTTATCATTAATTGGCATGCCAATAAAAGGAAAAATTACAGCATTAAAACCAGGACATAAAAACAATACTAAATTTGCGAAACAATTAAAAGAGATTATGATGGATCAAATAAAGAAAACTGCACCTGAAATAAATTTTGATGAGCCGCCAATGTATAATAAGGAAAAAATAAAAACTATTTTACCACATAGAGACCCCTTCCTTTTTATTGATGAAATAAGAGACATTGGCGATGATTTTATTATAGGTGTAAAATTTGTGACAGCTGATGAAGAGTATTTTACAGGGCATTTTCCTGGAGAGCCTGTTATGCCAGGA
Source organism: Bacteroidota bacterium (assembly GCA_036139835.1). Taxonomy (GTDB): domain Bacteria; phylum Bacteroidota; class Bacteroidia; order Flavobacteriales; family BACL11; genus BACL11. Next base: position 26,233 of record JAYZYW010000060.1, on the reverse strand, counting down.
GTATTACAATTAGAAACTATGGCACAAACAGGGGGAGTTTTAATTCTAAACACTGTAGAAAATCCTGAAGAATACCTTACTTTTTTTATGAAAATTGATAATGCTAAATTCAAACAAAAAGTAGTGCCTGGAGATACTATTATTTTTAAATTAAATCTTATCTCACCAATCAGAAGGGGACTTTGCCACATGCGTGGGGTAGGTTTTGTAAATGGAAAAATTGCTGTAGAGGCAGATTTACTTGCAAAAATTGCCCCTAAAGAATAAATTATGCATCAACCATTAGCATATATCCATTCTGATGCAAATGTTGCCAGGAATGTAGTCATTGAGCCCTTTGTAACTATTGAAAAAAATGTTGTTATTGGGGAAGGAACATGGATAGGCAGTAATGTTACCATTATGGAAGGAGCTCGCATTGGAAAAAACTGCAGGATTTTCCCTGGAGCTGTAATCTCTGCTATTCCTCAAGACTTGAAATTTGAAGGGGAAAAATCATTAACAATTATAGGTAATGATTGTACAATCAGAGAATGTGCAACTATTAACAGAGGAACAGCAGCAAGCGGGAAAACAGTTGTTGGAAATAATTGTTTAATAATGGCTTATTCACACATTGCTCATGACTGTATAATTGGAAATAATTGTATTATAGTTAATAGTGTAGCACTTGGAGGCCATATAACCATTGGAGACTTTGCAATCATTGGTGGATTATCAGCAATACATCAATTTGTTAGTATTGGGAAGCATGCAATGGTATCTGGAGGATCATTGGTAAGAAAAGATGTGCCCCCTTATGTAAAAGCAGCTCGTGAGCCTTTATCCTTTGTTGGCATTAACTCTATTGGGTTAAGAAGAAGAGGGTTCTCAGATGATAAAATAAAAGAAATACAAGAAATATTCAGAATCTTGTATCAAAAAAACAACAACAATACACAAGCAATATTAAAAATTGAAACCGAAATTGATGCCTCACCAGAAAGAGATGAAATTATCTCATTTGTGCAGAATTCTGGAAGAGGTATTATGAAGGGTTTTAATCAAAAATAAAACTATGGCAACAACAGCAGATTTTAGAAATGGGCTTTGTTTTAATCATAATGGAGAACCTTGGAAGATAGAATCATTTTTACATGTAAAGCCAGGAAAAGGACCAGCATTTATACGCACAAAAATTAGAAACTTAAATACTGGAAGGCTTCTCGAGAATACTTTTACATCAGGAGTTAAAATTGATATTATTAGAATAGAAAATAGAAAGTACCAGTTTTTATATGCAGAGGGGAATGATTATCATTTAATGAATACTGAAGATTACGAACAGATCATGATACAGAAAGATTTTATTGACTGTGTAGAATTTTTAAAAGAAGGAGCAACTGTTGAAGTATTATTTCATGCTGATAAAGACATGCCATTATCCGCACAAGTTCCTTCTCATGTTATATTAAAAATAACATTTACTGAACCAGGGATAAAAGGAAATACGGCCACTAATGCGACAAAACCTGCTACTACTGAAAGTGGTGCAACAATAAATGTTCCATTATTTATTAATGAGGGAGATAAAATTAAAATTGATACGGCAACAAGAGCTTACATAGAAAGGATTAAAGAATAATGAAAAAACATAACTTTTCGGCAGGGCCATGTGTGTTACCTCAAAAAGTTTTGCAACAAGCATCTCAAGCAATACTTAATTTCAACAATGATAATTTATCGTTAATCGAAATCTCACATAGAAGTCAACCATTTGTTGATGTAATGGATAAGGCACAAAAGCTAACAAAAGAACTTTTAGAAGTGCCTAATGGATACTCAGTATTATTTCTGCAAGGTGGAGCTAGTTTAGAATTTTTAATGATCCCTTTAAACCTTATGAAAGCTGATGGTAAAGCAGCTTATACCAATACAGGAGTTTGGGCAAAAAAGGCAATTGCAGAAGCTAAAAATTTCGGAGAAGTTATTCTCGTTGGTGATTCTTCAGATAAAAATTATAATTACATTCCTAAAGGATATAAAATTCCAAGTGATGTCGATTACTTTCATTGTACATCCAATAATACTATTTATGGAACACAAATGAAAAAATTTCCACCCTGCCCTACACTTATGATTTGCGATATGAGTTCAGATATATTTAGCAGAAAAATAGATGTCAGTAGTTTTGATATCATTTATGCAGGAGCACAAAAAAATATAGGACCTGCAGGAGCAACATTAGTTATTGTAAAAGATGAAATTATTGGACGAACAGGAAAAAAGATTCCAACAATGTTGGATTATAATACTCATATTAATAACAAAAGCATGTTTAATACACCTCCTGTATTCTCAATTTATGTTTCTATGTTAACTTTACAATGGCTAAAAGATTTAGGAGGAGTTGAGGCCATTGAGAAAATAAATCAAGAAAAAGCTAATTTATTATATGAAGAGATTGATAGGAATCCTCTTTTTGTAGGGACAGCTAATAAAGAAGATCGTTCTAACATGAATCTGTGTTTTTTACTTAACGATAGTAATAAAGAAGAATTATTTAACACAATGTGGCAAGAAGCGGGAATTAGTGGGATAAAAGGCCATAGATCAGTTGGAGGATATAGAGCATCAATGTATAATGCAATGCCAATTGAGAGTGTACAAGTATTGATAGATGTAATGAGAAAATTAGAAGAAAACTAAAATGACCAAAATATTAGCAAATGATGGGATCTCACAAGCTGGAATTGATGCATTAATGGCAAAAGGATTTAATATTGTAACAGAACATGTTGAACAAGATGATTTAATCAAAACCATAAATAAAGAAGAATATGAAGTACTTTTAGTAAGAAGTGCTACTGCCGTAAGAAAGGATTTAATTGATGCCTGTCCGCATTTAAAAATAATAGGAAGAGGAGGTGTAGGCATGGATAATATTGATGTTGATTATGCTCGTAAACAAGGTATTAATGTAATCAATACACCAGCTGCCTCATCAGCCTCAGTTGCTGAGCTAGTTTTCGCACATTTATTTGGGATGGTTCGTTTTTTATTCGATAGTAACCGAAAAATGCCCCTTGCAGGAGATTCTGATTTTAAAAGACTTAAAAAATCTTATGCAAATGGCAGTGAATTAGCAGGGAAAACACTTGGAATTATTGGTTTCGGAAGAATAGGGCAAGAAGTTGCAAAAAGGGCTATTGGACTTGGAATGAATGTAATGGCACATGATAAATTTATTGAAGAAGCAAACATTACTTTAAATTTCTTTAATGGCGATAAAAAATCCTTTACTATTGAAACTAAAAGCTTAAATAAAGTTCTTTCAAATTCTAATTTTATTACCCTACATACTCCTAAGACTGGAGATAAAGCAGTTATTGGCGCAGAACAAATTGGCATGATGAAAACAGGTGCTGGAATTGTAAATGCTGCTAGAGGTGGCATAATTGATGAAACTGCTTTAATGTTTGCATTAGACAAACAAAAATTAGCATATGCTGGATTGGATGTTTTTGAAAATGAACCAACCCCAAGTATACATATTTGTATGCATAACGCTATTAGTTTAACCCCACATATTGGTGCAGCTACCCTAGAAGCACAAGATAGGATTGGGACAGAACTTGCTGAGCAAATCGCTACTCACTTTGGAAAATAATTATGGCAATAATTCGTCCTTTTAAAGCAATCAGGCCAGCAAGAGACAAAGCAAATCTAGTTGCATCTCGCTCTTATTTAACTTATTCTGATGAAACTATAAAGGAGAAATTAAATCATAATCCTTACACTTTCCTACACATTATAAACCCTGATTATAATACAAGTACAAAAGTAACAGGTGTTGCCAAGTTTAAGCTTGTAAAAGAAAAATTCAATCAATTTATTAATGATGGTATCTTAAAGAAAGATAAGGTTGAATCTTACTACATTTACCAAAAAAACAATCAGCTCAATACTTTCACTGGAATTATTGGAGCTGCCTCAGTTAAAGATTATCTAAATAATAAAATAAAGAAACACGAACACACTCTTACTAAAAGAGAAAAGATGTTTCGTAATTATTTGGATGCAACTGGCTTTAATGCAGAGCCCATTTTGCTATCCCATGAACCAAATAATGAAATAAAAAATATCCTTGACAAGTATACAAATACTAGATCAGAATATGAATTTACAACTACAAATAAGTCATTGCATAAATTATGGTTAATTCATGAAACTAGTGATATAAAAACCATAACAAATGCTTTTAAAAAAATAGAAAATTTATATATTGCTGATGGGCATCATAGATGTGCTTCTTCTGCATTATTATCTAAAAATAAAAAATCAGAATTAAGCAATTATTTTATGAGTTATTTAATTGATGAAAATCAATTAAACATTTTAAATTTTAATCGTTTAGTCAAACATTTAAACGGTTTAACAGCTAGTGAACTATTAGATAAAATTAAAGAGAAATATACTGTTACTCATAAAAAAGAAAATATCTACTCTCCTACTTTAAAGGATGAGATCAGTATGTATTTAAATAGTACATGGTATTCTCTAATTGCAACTCAACAAGAATACACTTCTACAGCTACTAATTTAGACCCATCAATTCTATCTAAAAATATATTAGGTCCTCTTTTAAATATTATTAATGAAAGAACAGATAAAAACATCTCTTTCTTAGACGGCACAATTCCTTTAACAGAAATAAAAAACAAAGTAGATAATGGAGAATATGCTGTTGCTTTCATACTCAAACCAATTTCTATAACTGCAATTAAACAAGTAGCAGATAATAATGAAATAATGCCTCCTAAAAGCACTTATGTGGAACCAAAATTACGTTCAGGATTAACCATCTATCCTATTGAATAATGAGTATTGCACACAATCTCAAATCAATAAGAGGGGACATCCCTTCTAATGTAACTTTAGTAGCTGTTTCTAAAACAAAACCTAATACTGATATTCTAGCGGCTTACACTGCAGGACAAAGAGTGTTTGGTGAAAATAAAATCCAAGAACTTGAAAAGAAACAAAAAGAATTGCCATCTGATATTCAATGGCATATGATCGGACATTTACAAACCAATAAAGTAAAATATATTGCTCCTTTTATAAATCTAATACATAGTGTAGATTCAATTAGATTACTTCAAGAAATTGATAAAAGAGCAAAACAAAATAATAGAATTATTGACTGCCTTTTACAAGTACATATAGCAAAAGAAAAAACAAAATCTGGTTTTAAAATTGAAGAAGTTGAAAATATAATAAAAATATCAACAGAATTTAAAAATATTGCTATTACAGGACTAATGGCAATGGCTACCTTTACAAATGATTCTAATCAAATAGATAAAGAATTTGAAAGCATAAGCCAGCTATTTAAAAAGATCAGAACTAAGGAACTTAATACCCTATCCATTGGCATGAGTGGTGATTATAAATTAGCCATTAATAATGACAGCACTATGATTAGAGTAGGAAGTACTATATTTGGAAACAGAAATTAATATGAAAAAAGTAATCTCAACAACAAATGCGCCAACAGCTATAGGACCATATAGCCAAGCCATTTTAAGTAATAACACCCTGTATTGCTCTGGGCAAATAGCACTAAATGCTGAAACAGGAAAATTGGTAATCGACGACATTACAAAAGAAACAACTCAGATAATGCAAAATATAGCCGCAATATTAAAAGCTGCTGAAATGAATTTCAGTAATGTAGTTAAATGCTCTATCTTTATGAAAAGCATGGAAGATTATGCTAAAATAAATAAGGTTTATACTGAATATTTTAATGAAAACCCTCCTGCAAGGGAAGCGGTACAAGTATCAGTTTTACCTAAAAATGTTAATGTAGAAATATCCCTTATTGCAGTACATTAAATGAATTTAGCTCAGGAAATAATAAAAGGGAACATTACCGCGTTAGGGCAAGGAATTACGCTAGTTGAAAGCACATTACCTAAGCACGAAAAGCAAGCACAAAAATTACTTGCAGACTGTTTTCCTAAAAGCAGAAATTCTATTAGAATTGGTATAACAGGAATTCCGGGAGTTGGGAAAAGCACCTTTATTGAAACTTTTGGCAAATTACTAACTAGTCAAGGTAAAAAAGTAGCCGTATTAGCAATTGATCCTACATCTGAAAGGACACAGGGAAGTATCTTAGGGGACAAAAGCCGAATGCAGGAACTATCCACTGATAAAAATGCATTTATACGCCCTAGTCCAAGTAGTGGTACTTTGGGTGGTATTGCCAATAAAACGCGTGAGAGTATTATGCTATGTGAAGCGGCAGGATTTGAAATTATTCTTATTGAAACAGTTGGTGTTGGGCAAAGTGAAACTACTGTAAATAATGTGGTGGACTTCTTTTTACTCCTAATTCTAGCAGGTGCTGGTGATGAATTACAAGGGATTAAAAGAGGAATAATGGAATTAGCAGATGCTCTTGTAATTACAAAAGCTGATGGAGATAATGCCCAAAAAGCAAAAAATGCAGCCTTAGAATATAAAAAAGCTTTGCACCTGTTTCCTGCAATGGAAAATGGCTGGATTTCCCAAGTAAGTACTTGCTCGGCTTTGGAAAATACAGGAATTACTGAAATATTGAAAACAATAAATAAGTTTGATTCACAAATGATAACTAGTGGTTGGAAAATGGAAAACAGAAAAAATCAAAATAACTACTGGCTGCATCTTAAAGTAAAAAAAGAACTAGGGAATAAAAAATACAACTTACTTCTAGCTCAAGGAAAACTTAAACGGCTAGAAAAAGAATTAGTAAAAGGAAAAACTATTTACCAGTTATTTAAAAGCTTATAATTATTCTACAACTATTCTTTGCTCTACTGTTCCATCATTATAAATATAGAAAAGAGTCTCATTCTTTTTCCCCGCACTTTCTCTTCCTAGAAAATCTATAACTTTCACAATGCTTTTAATATTATAATTAATATCATTTATAGCTGAAGGAGATCCAAGCGTAAATTCTAAAGTAGCTATACTATCACAACCTAACACATTAGTTAATGTAGCTGTATAAGAACCAGAAGAACTAATAGTTTGGCCTTCCCAAACTATGGGAGTAGGAGAAGAATATGATCCTGAACCAGAATTACTAGAATTAATAGTCAAAACTAAAGTATGTAAACTATCACATCCACTAGTATTAGAAAATGTTTGATCATAACTACCACCTGTAGAATATGTTTGACCTTCCCAAGTATAGCTGTCACAAGCTGTAACAGATGAAGAACCTGTATTTGAAGCTCCTATATTTATGAAGCTATTTAAAACAACTCTAAGAGCAGCTTCATCTAAAACTCCTCCTGCATGTGAGAAAATCACACTATTATTAGCAGGAGATATCAAGTAGCTCTGTGCAAAACTTCCGCCATGCACACTATAGAACTGATACCACTCTATTCCGGTTTGATCACTAAAATTTGGTGGTCCTGGGCAACCATTATTTGCCATCCAAGTAATACATTCTTGATCAGTATAAGGAGGCACATCATCATCAATAATTATATTTAATACTATTAACTCACATTGATTCTCCCCAAAATCATTATAGATTGATTGAATCTTTGGAGCTGTAGCCATACAATTACCACAAGTCTTAAGATAAAAATTTAAAATAACAAATTTACCATCATTAAGATAAGTGCTCAATGAGTGCAAATTACCATCAACATCAGTAATATTGTTAAAACCTGTTACAACTTGAGCATGGATGTTGAAAGTCAAAAATAGTCCCAATAAGAAAGCTAGAATTTTTTTCATGATTTTAAATTTTTAGATTAATAAAATAACTGCATTTTTTCTTTCTTCTTCCATCCTGCTCTACTACGATATTCAGCAAAATAGATGATAACATCCGCCTGAGACACATAATCTACAAAAAAGATTTTCTTATCTGCCCTACTTTCATAATCTACAAAAAACCAATTGCCATCATTTTTTCCTGCACGGCTTTCATAATCTACTTTGTAAACAACTAAATCAGCACGGCTTTCATACTCAGCTACAAATATTTTAACATCAGCTTGGCTAGCATATTCTACCGAAAAAACCTTTTGAGCTTTTGTAGTAATTGCAAAAAGGAAAATAAATAAAGAAAATAGTATTTTTTTCATGCTGTAAATATATGCAATTTTTAATAATATAAATCTTACATACTAATATCTAAATATTATCTTTGTCTCTCTAAAAACCCTTAAAATGACACAAATATCAGACAGGTTAAATCGCCTATCAGAATCAGCAACACTTGCTATGGCCCAAATGAGTAGAGAGTTACAAGCTAAAGGAATTAATATTATTTCATTAAGCCTTGGAGAACCAGATTTTGACACTCCAGAATTTATTAAAGAAGCTGCAAAAAAAGCAATTGATGATAATTATTCGCATTATACGCCCGTTCCTGGATTGCTAGAATTAAGAAGTGCAATTGTTGCAAAATTTAAAAGGGATAATGATTTAGAATTTACGGCAAATCAAATTGTCACCTCAACTGGTGCGAAGCAATCTCTTGCCAATCTGTGCTTATGCTTACTAAATCCTGGAGATGAAGTCCTATTACCTTGCCCGTACTGGGTCAGCTATGCTGAGATTATAAAACTAGCAGAAGGTGTTCCAGTTGAAGTGCCATCAACAATTGATTCTGACTTTAAAGTAACTCCTGCACAATTGCAAGCTGCCATTACACCCAATACTAAAATGTTAATGTTTAGTTCTCCGTGTAACCCTAGTGGCACAGTCTATACACAAGCAGAATTGGAAGCAATTGCAAAAACACTTGAAAAATATCCTGATATTTATATTATTTCTGATGAAATATACGAGCATATTAATTTTACTGAAAAACACTTTAGTATAGGCACCATTCCTTCCATGATCAATCGTACCATTACTGTTAATGGAGTCTCAAAAAGTTTTGCTATGACGGGCTGGCGTGTTGGTTTTATAGGTGCACCCCTTTGGATTGCGAAAGCTTGTAATAAAATACAAGGCCAAGTTACTTCTGCTACTTGTGCAATAGCCCAAAAAGCAGCAGAAAGAGCTATGCTTGCCGAACCAAGATCAACAACTAAAGAGATGAAAGAGACTTTCTTAAAGAGAAGAAATATGGTAATTGATTTACTTAAAGATATCCCTGGCATAAAATGTAATATTCCTCAAGGAGCATTTTATGTTTTTCCAGATATTTCTTATTATTTTGGAAAATCAGATGGCGCAATAACAATAAATAATGCAGAAGATCTTTGTATGTATTTGCTAAACTCTGCACATGTAGCCTGTGTTGCTGGAGATGCTTTTGGAAATCCTGAATGTATTAGAATATCATATGCAGCGGCAGATGATAAATTAATTGAAGCAATAGAAAGGATTAAAACACATTTGCTACAACTATCATAATGGATATGGATTTTGACTCTCTATTTACAGAATTTAATTCTAAAAAAGTGCTTGTTGTAGGTGATGGAATGATAGATGCATACATGTGGGGAGAAATTAACCGTATATCACCTGAAGCTCCTATTCCTGTTGTAGAAGTAAAAAAACACGAAAACCGATTAGGAGGAGCTGCCAATGTAGCGCTTAATCTTCAATCACTTGGAGCAACGCCAATATTATGTTCTGTAATTGGAAATGATAGCAAAGGTCGTTTATTTAAAGATTTAATGCGAGATACCAATCTATCAACTAAAGGACTTATAACTTCTAAAAGAAGAAAAACAACATTAAAAACTAGAGTAATCTCTAACAAAAAACATCAGTTAAGAATTGACGAAGAGGAAACTCATCCTATAACAGTTGAAACTCAGTTTTTAACCCTCATAAAAAAACTTATTACTGATGTTGATATTATAATATTACAAGACTACAACAAAGGAGTCCTGACTACTAAAATTATTACAGAAGTAATTAAAATTTCAAATGCTAAAAGCATTCCTATTATTGTTGATCCTAAGAAAAAAAACTTTAAATCCTATAAAAACTGTACAATATTTAAACCAAACTTAACCGAAATTAAAACAGGAATGAATATAGATTTTAATGCAGATAATACACAGGAGATTAAGCAAGCATCAGGGGAACTAAGAGAACTTCTAAATGCAAAAGGGGTGCTTTTAACTTTATCCTCAAGAGGAATTTGCATCAGTACCAAAGAAAACTTTACACATACGCCTACTTTTAAAAAAACTATTATTGATGTTTCTGGTGCTGGTGATACTGTAATTGCTGTGGCTTCATTATGCCTAGCTACTAATATGAATTTCCGTGATCTTTCAGTGATTTCATCACTAGCAGGAGGTCTAGTATGTCAAGAAGTAGGTGTTGTGCCAATCAATAAAAAAATACTACTGAAGGAGGTTAAAAAACATATTGCTTAATGAGCAAAGTAACACCTTACAAAAATTCAAAAAGTAAGAAAGAGCAAGTAATCACAATGTTTGATAACATTGCAGAAAGCTATGATTTTTTAAACCATTCATTATCATTAGGAATGGATAAGATATGGAGAAAAAAAGCAATTAAAAAACTAAGCAACAATCCTAAAAACATACTAGATATAGCAACAGGAACTGGAGATTTTGCAATAAGTGCAGCAAAATATACTCAAGCTCAAATTACTGGAATTGACATCTCAAAAAAGATGCTTAATATTGGAGTAAAGAAAATTCAACAAAAAAAACTAAATACTAGAATAACGCTACAAAATGAAGACTCTGAAAATTTACCTTTTAACGACAACTCGTTTGATGCCATTACTTCAGGTTTTGGGGTGAGGAATTTTGAGGATCTAAGCAAGGGATTATCAGAAATGTATAGAGTATTAAATACTAATGGGATGATTGCTATTTTAGAACCATCTACACCAAAACATTTTCCATTAAAACAATTATACAATCTGTATTTTCATCATATATTGCCAACTATTGGCTATTGGATTTCAAAAGATAAAAATGCGTACAAATATTTGCCAGAATCAGTTGATGCATTTCCAGCAGGAGATAATTTTATTTCTAAACTTAAAAAATCAGGATTTAAAGAATGTAAATATTTCTCATTAACCTTTGGTATAGTATCTCTGTATATTGCAATAAAATAATTTCCTAAGCGTTTAGGGGCTGATGCAAAAAACCACAAAATATCTTCTTATATTTATCTTTCTATTTATAGGAGGGAAATCTTTTTCTCAGAAATATAAAAAATCTCAGAATCTAGCTAGATATGACTATCAAAAAATCCATTTTGGGTTTACCCTTGGAATTAACGACCTTAACTTTAATCTCCAGAAAAACTCCAGTACAATAACTAACGACACCTTAAAAACGCTTCATGCTAAAAATCAAAAAGGATTCAACTTAGGAATTGTGTCAAATTTGAGACTTGGCAAGTATACAGATTTACGATTTGTTCCTGCGCTTATCTTTGGAGAAAGGCATCTTTATTATGGTTTTATTGATAGTTTAAAAGCTAATGATAATCAGATAAAAAAAATAGAGTCTACTATGTTGGATTTCCCTATCTATATAAAGTATAAATCAGAAAGATATAACAACTTTAGAGCCTATGTAATTGGAGGGCTCAAGTATAGTATGGATATTGCCTCACAAGATAAAATTGATGATGAAGGACAAGAAATTGTAAAATTGAAGCAAAATGACCTTATGGGAGAAATTGGGTTTGGTCTTGATTTTTATCTAGAATATTTCAAATTTTCTCCTCAAATAAAAATATCTTACGGCGTGTTAAACTTACTCACAAAAGATCAATCTGTTTACACACAATCTATCAATCGCCTTACAACAAATGGTTGGATGCTTTCCTTTACTTTTGAATAAAAAAATAATGGAAGACTTGAAAAAGTCAAAATATTATCTTATAATTGCATGACCATTAATGATTTAGTCAATTAGAAACTAACAACTAAAACTAAATATGGATATATTTTTATTACTATTTATTAGTCTTATTGCATATGTCATTAGTCTATTTCTCATCAAAAAAATAGGCTTGAGTAAAAAGAGAAAATGCGATAATTGTAATAATTGTTGCCCTGATTGTCGAGCCGCGCTTAACAGAATAGAAAGAAAAAACACTGATCATATTCTTCACCACATAACTTTCCGAATTTTTGATGCAAGAAGATATATTTGTAGTAATTGTGGATGGGAAGGACTAAGATGGGAAGAAAAATTTCATCCAACCAAGAACTAACTATAAATTTCATGCAAGAAAATAGATGTTGCGACAGCAACATTTAAAGATTCTGTCTTTTTTCCTGTATTTTCAATTTTTACCTTCGTAGTAATAAATTGAGAAATTTCTTTTGTTATTCCGTTTGCTTCATTCCCCATTACTAAATGAAGATTCTTAGCAAATGAAACATTTTTCAAATTTTCACCATCCATAAAAGAGCCATAAATTGGTGACTTAACCCCTTTAAGATAATCTGATAAATTAGTATAAGTAATAGCTACTCTAAAAATTGAACCCATAGCAGATTGTACCACTTTAGGATTATAACTATCTACTGTATTATTGGAGCAAACAATCGAGTTTACACCAAACCAATCACACATTCTAATAATTGTTCCCATATTACCTGGGTCATTTATATCATCTAATACCAATGTAACCCCAGTACCAGAAAGAATTTGATAATTTTTAATTTTAACTACTGCAAGTACTTTATTAGGAGATTTTAAATTACTTATCCTTTCTAATTCTTTAAAATTTACTACTTGCACTTTTTCAAAAACCCCTTTATTATCATTAATCCAATCTTTTAGCGCAAATAATTCTACTATCTCAAAAGAAGAATCTAATAACTCAGATAAAGACTTTTCTCCCTCAACAATAAAACATTGCTCCTTCATTCTATTCTTTTTAAGAGATAATCCTCTAATATATTTAATCTGATTTTTTGTAATCATTAAAAAAAAAAAAAAAATAATATCCAATGATAAGAAATTATTCTAAAAATAAAGGTAGATGTTTTAACATTATTATAATTTTGTGCCATGAAAATTAATATAAAATGTAAATAATTAAAACCTAAACATAATGAGTAATGAAAATCAACTAAAACAAATAGCTAGTAATTTAGTTCGAAAAGGGAAAGGAATATTGGCAGCAGATGAAAGTAATCCTACATGTCAAAAAAGATTTGCCTCAATAGGAGTTGAATCTAGTTTTGATAGCAGAAATGAATACCGAGATATATTATTCACTTCAGATGGAATTGAGGATTTTATTAGTGGTGTAATACTTTTTGATGAAACATTAAGACAAAGCACAACTTGTGATAAAAAAATTCCTTTTCCTGAATTATTAAGTTCAAAAGGTATTACCCCTGGCATAAAAGTAGATAAAGGGACGGGTAGTCTTGAAGGATTTCCAAACGAAAAAGCAACTGATGGATTAGATGGATTAGATGAAAGATTAGCAGAGTATTATGAACTAGGTGCAAGATTTGCAAAATGGAGGGCAGTAATAACTATAGGGGATGATATTCCTTCAGAAGCTTGTATATACGCAAATGCGCATTCACTTGCTCGTTATGCATCTAAGTGTCAACAAGCAGGGCTCGTCCCAATTGTAGAACCAGAAGTTCTTATGGACGGAAAGCATACTATTGAAACTTGTGATATCACTACAAAAAAAGTGCTAAAAATCGTTTTTGAGCAATTACACATGTACAATGTTTTACTTGAAGGAATTATTTTAAAGCCTAATATGATTATATCAGCAATTGATTGCCCTGTTCAGGCAGATGTAGAGAAAGTGGCTGATTTGACGTATGCTTGTTTAAAAGAAAATGTTCCTGAAAATGTACCAGGAATTGCTTTTTTATCAGGTGGGCAAAGTGGAGATTTAGCTACCCTTCATTTAAATAAAATGAATGAGAAATATAGTAATATGCCCTGGAATTTAACTTTTTCCTACGGAAGAGCTCTTCAGCATGATGCCTTAAATATGTGGAAAGGAGAACAAGAAAATAGAAAAGCAGCTCAAGAATTACTTCTATTAAGAACAAAAAATAATAGTTTAGCTACTTTTGGGTCTAAATCTTAAGATATTAGAAAGGTAATAAAAAATAACTGATAAAAAATCCAAAATATGGGCTGGTTTAAAAGAATCAAGGAGGGGATTACCACTTCTACACATGAGAAAAAGGAAACTCCAGATGGATTATGGAGCAAATGTCCTAAATGTAAAACAATTATTACTACTGAGGAACATAAGCAACACTTGTATGTATGTATTAATTGCAATTATCATAGCCGTATAGGCTCATCAGAATATTTTGAAATATTATTTGACAATAATAAATTTATTGAGCTAGATAAAAATATGTCATCTTTAGATCCTTTAACATTTACGGATAAAAAAACATATCCTGAAAGAGTAGAATCCATGCAAAAAAATACAGGGTTAAAAGATGCTGTAAGAACTGCACATGGGAAGCTCAAAGATGAAACTGTAGTGATTGCTTGTATGGATTTCTCATTTATTGGAGGATCAATGGGATCGGTTGTAGGAGAAAAAATTGCAAGAGCTATTGCATATGCTCAAAAAAATAAACACCCAATGCTGATTATTTCAAAATCAGGAGGAGCAAGAATGATGGAAGCAGGCATCTCACTCATGCAATTAGCAAAAACATCAGCAAAACTTGCACAATTAGGAAAAGAAAAATTACCTTATGTTTCTCTATGTACCGACCCAACTTTTGGTGGCGCTACAGCATCCTTTTCAATGTTAGGAGATATGAATATTGCTGAACCAAATGCCTTAATTGGATTTGCAGGGCCTAAAGTAGTAAAAGAAACTATTGGACAAGATTTACCTATTGGGTTTCAAACAGCTGAATTCTTAATGGAAAAAGGATTTATTGACATGATTATTAATAGAAAAGATCTAAAAGAAAAGCTTGCTCAATTATTTAGAATTATAAAAAAATAAATTATTAAGAAAACTTAGGGTTTATTAAATAAGTTTACTAATTTTGCAGCCCATAAATTGAAGAGATAGGGGACAAAAAATCTAAGATGAGCTTAACGACACAAGAACAAGAAAAAATATTTAAAAAATTTGGTGAGAATACCAAAGATTCAGGATCAGTTTATTCACAAGTAGCATTATTTACAAAAAAAATTACTGATTTAACTAAACACTTAAAATCTAACCCTAAAGATTACGGGACTCAAAGATCATTACAATTAATGGTTGGCAAAAGAAGAAAGCTACTAACCTATTTACAAGGTAAAGATATCCTAAAGTACAGAAAATTAGTAAAAGATTTAGGTCTTAGAAAATAAAACAAAAAGATAAACACAAAAAAAGGCAATAGTTTTATTGCCTTTTTTAATTTATAAACAAAGAAAACAAGATGATAAAAGAAAAAATACAAATTATTAAGTTAGATGATGGAATAGAAATTTCTATCTCAACAGGAAAATTAGCAAAACAAGCACATGGATCGGTAGAAGTAAGAATGGGAAAGACTCATATGCTTGCAACTGTAGTATCTAGCCCTGAAGCTAGAGAAGGGGTGGATTTTTTACCACTAACAGTAGATTACAGAGAAAAATTTGCTGCAGACGGAAGATTCCCTGGAGGATTCTTAAAAAGAGAAGCGAGACCAACCGACCAAGAGATTTTGGTCATGCGTTTGGTAGACAGAATATTAAGACCAATGTTCCCCAGTGATTATCATGCTGAAGTACAAATTATGATATCCTTAAACTCACATGATGAAAATGTAAAGCCAGATGCCTTAGCAGCTTTAGCGGCATCAGCAGCAATTGCATTATCTGACATCCCTTTTAACGGACCAATATCTGAATGTAGAGTTGCAAGAATTAATGGAAAATTCATCATTAATCCTTCATCAGCAGATCTAGAAAATGCAGACATTGATCTTATGGTTGGCGCATCAGCTGATAGCGTTGCAATGGTTGAAGGAGAAATGAATGAGGCATCAGAAGCGGAGATGATTGAAGCAATTAAAGTCGCACATGAAGCAATTAAAGTCCAATGTGCAGCACAATTAGAATTAGCTGCGAAAACTGGTATTTCAACTGAAAAAAGAGAATACTCTCATGAAAATCATGATGAAGATTTAAGAGCCAGAATTTCAAAAGAAACTTATGATCAAGTATATGCAATTGCTTCAGAAGGTCTAAGTAAAGATGAAAGATCAACTAAATTCAAAGCAGTAAAAACGAATTGGATCTCATCTTTAAAAGAAGAGGAAGTTGAAAATTATGATGCCAACTTAATTGAAGTATACTATCATGATGTAGAAAAAGAAGCAATTAGAAATCTAGTATTAGCAGAAGGAAAGAGATTAGATGGAAGGGCAACCACTGAGATCAGGCCAATTTGGTGTGAGGTTGACTACCTATACAGCCCACACGGATCAGCTATATTTACAAGGGGAGAAACGCAATCATTAACAACTGTAACTTTAGGTTCAGCTACTGATGTCAACCGTCTAGATGGAGTTACTTATCAGGGACATGAAGCATTTTATTTGCACTACAACTTCCCTCCTTTCTCAACAGGAGAAGCAAGAATGAAATTTAATGTAAGTAGAAGAGAGATTGGTCATGGTAATTTGGCACAAAGAGCATTAAAGAAAATGATTCCTGCTGATAATCCTTATACAGTAAGGATTGTTTCTGATATTCTAGAATCAAATGGATCTTCATCAATGGCAACTGTTTGTGCAGGAACTCTGGCACTTATGGATGCAGGAATAAAAATTCAAAAACCGGTCTCCGGTATTGCAATGGGGTTAATTTCTGATGAAAAAGATCCAAATAACTATGCTGTACTTTCTGATATCTTAGGAGATGAAGATCATTTAGGAGACATGGACTTTAAAGTTTGTGGTACAGCTGATGGAATTACAGCTTGCCAAATGGATATTAAAGTCCAAGGGTTATCTTATGAAATTTTAGGTCAAGCTTTAAATCAAGCAAGAGAAGGAAGGTTACATATCTTAGATAAAATTATTGAAACAATTGCTGAACCAAGAGTTCAGTTAAAACCTCAGACACCTAAAATTATTGTATTAAATGTCCCAAAATCTACTATTGGTGGAATTATTGGTCCTGGAGGAAAAATCATTCAAGAATTACAAGCATCAACCGAAACAAATATTTCTATTGAAGAAGTTGATGATATGGGTGTTGTTGAAATCTTAGGGACTGACCAAACTAAAATTGATTTAGCAGTAGAAAAAATCAAATCAATTGCCTTTGTTCCTGAAATTGGAGCAATCTATAAGGGAACAGTAAAATCAATTATGCCTTATGGAGCTTTTGTAGGAATTTCATCTAATACTGATGGGTTGGTTCATGTTTCTGAATTAGCTTGGGAAAGAGTAGAAAATGTAGAAGATATTTTAACCGAAGGCGAAACAATTGAAGTAAAATTAATTGCAATTGATGAAAGAAGTGGAAAACTTAAATTATCAAGAAAAGCACTTTTACCTAAGCCCGAAAAAGAAAATAAATAATTTTTTTAAAATACTGTAACCTTTTACAAAATCATTCGTATAAGAAAGCTGTGAAAATTATTCAATTACCCCAAAATTAGCAGATGAGACAACTAAAAATTACCAAGCAGGTTACTAACAGAGAAACTGCATCACTTGACAAATACTTACAAGAAATTGGAAGAGTAGATTTAATTACAGCTGAAGAGGAAGTAGAATTAGCACAGAAAATCAAAGCAGGTGATGAACGAGCTCTTGAAAAATTAACTAAAGCAAACTTACGTTTTGTAGTCTCAGTAGCTAAACAATATCAAAATCAAGGGCTTACTCTTCCTGATTTGATCAATGAAGGGAACCTTGGATTAATTAAAGCCGCAAAAAGATTTGATGAGACAAGAGGATTTAAATTTATTTCATATGCTGTTTGGTGGATTCGTCAGTCAATCTTACAAGCTCTAGCTGAACAATCAAGAATTGTTAGACTTCCTCTAAATAAAATCGGCTCTATAAATAAAATTAATAAGGCTTACGCTATTTTGGAACAAAAACATGAAAGGCCTCCAACACCTGAAGAAATTTCTGAATTGGTTGAGCTTTCAATTACTGAAGTACAACAATCATTAAAAAACACAGGGAGACATATATCTATGGATGCACCATTAATTGAAGGTGAAGATAGCAGTTTATATGATGTAATGGGATCTGAAGATAGTCCAAATCCTGATGCTTCATTAATGTTAGAATCTTTAAGGGAAGAGATTAGAAGAGCTCTTGAAACACTAACTCCTAGAGAAGCAGATGTTGTTTCTTCATACTTTGGATTAAATGCCGGACATGCAATGACGCTTGAAGAAATTGGAGAAAAGTTTGACCTTACAAGAGAAAGAGTAAGGCAAATTAAAGAAAAAGCTGTTAGACGCTTAAAACAAACATCAAGAAGTAAGATCTTAAAAACTTATTTAGGATAATTTATTACGAGGGCTGCTAGCCCTCTTTTTTTTACCTATTTTTGTCAAAAATTAAAAATGTCACATAAAATAGCTCCTTCAATTTTAGCAGCAGATTTTGGCAATCTTCAAAAAGATTGCGAAATGGTAAATAATAGCCAAGCGGATTGGTTTCATATTGATGTAATGGACGGGCATTTTGTCCCAAATATATCTTATGGAATGCCAGTAATTCAGGCTATAAAGAAGCATGCCACAAAACCTCTTGATGTACACCTGATGATTGAAAAACCAGAACGTTATATTGAGGAATTTGCAAAGGTTGGAGCAGATATTATTACAGTACATTATGAATCAACAGTACATTTACATAGAACACTTACTCAAATTGAGAATACAGGATGTAAAGCTGGTGTAGTTTTAAACTTAACAACTCCTGTCAATGTTTTAGAAGATATTTTACCTAAATGCTATATGGTATTACTAATGTCAATAAATCCAGGATTTGGCGGTCAAAAATTTGAAGAGATGACTTACACTAAAGTAAGAAAACTGAGAAAAATGGCTGATGATCAAGGATTAAATACACATATAGAGATTGATGGGGGTGTAACTAGTGCTAATGCGAGAAAACTAATTGATGCAGGTGCTGATGTATTAGTGGCTGGAAGCTTTATATTTAAATCAGAAAACCCTACAGGAACAATTGCTGAGCTAAAAGCAGTCTAATTACCGGAAATATAGTTTCTTAAGTATTCAAAGTTCGGAGTTAAATCTCCTTCACTACAAATAGTTGCATTAGAGATAACTTGTTCTTTATCTCCATTAATTAAAGAAGGAATTATTTTCTCTAATAGCTCATTTCCAAAATCTTCAGATGCATCTTTAGGCAATTCACAAGGCAAATTACTTACTGCCATTACTGCAATAGCATCAACTTGTTGGAAAGGCACTTCTTGTTCTGTTATCGGATTATAGCCATAAATAGGGGCTGCAATGGTTGAAGACCTTATTGTTGAAGCAACTGGTCCATCAATATCACAGGAAATATCAGCAATTACTTTTAAATTAAAATCATCTGCTTTAGCATCCTCTCTAGTAAATAAATAGGGAGAACCAGGCCCATAATAATGACCTGCTATAAAGATATCTCCCCTTTTAGCAAATTTTGCAAATGAGGATTTGTATAATTCAGGATGACTATAAAACTCATGTTTATCTGACAATGAATCATCTATCCTTTCATTATAATCCATAGTATTAAGATGTACAAAAACAGCTTCAGAGAAGGATTTTTTATTTAGAAACTCATCAACAGAAACCTCTTTAATGCCAGACTCATTCATAATTTCCATTATCCCCTTTCCGACTCTACCATTTCCAGTGATAATTATTTTCTCATCATGAAGAATTAAATTATTTAACTCCGCCTCCATCTCTATTCTATCCTTACATTGATGAGCTTCTTTTAAACTATACTTGCCAGATTTCAAGCCATATGTCAAAAAACCATTATAAGCACCTACAATTCCAGCATATCTACCAAATCCAAGTAACCTCTCTCCTTTTTGGTTTTTCAAAACCTCATAATCTACCATATTAATCTTCATCTCTATCATGTTAACAAGCAAATCTCGATTATATGGTTGCTTTTTAATAATATGAGAAAAATAAAAATACGTTTTATTAGGTATTAATAATGTTTCCGGGACTTCTTTTACTCCAAGGAGAACATCACAATCACTTATATCATATACTACTTTAATTCCTGCAGAAATATACTGATTATCAGAAAAACATCTAATCTCACTGCTTTGCACTACCAGTTCAATATCAGGATAAATTGCTTTGATTCTTTTACATTGCTCTGGAGTTAGCACTACTCTTTTATCTGCTGGGATCTTCTCCTCTTTTAACAAACCTATCTTCATTATTAATTCTTTAAAATACAAAAGTAAAAAAATGAGTATCACATAGCAATAGAATTTTGTAAATTTGCAGCCGTTCATTGATTTCATGGGGCTGACTGGATTTGACAGCAAGCGCGTTAAATAATAAGCATGTCGAGCATTGTATTTTAGCTCGTAAATATCAAAATTCAACTTTTTTAAATGGCGAAAATAATTACGCTTTAGCTGCCTAATTTATATAATTACGTAAGCTTTTGTCTCTTTTATAGGACCTCCTGATTCCTATAGATTATGAGGCATAATAAATTTCAGGATAGTTAGTTTATTGCTTTTATACACTAGCAAAACTTTAAAAAGCTAAGAATTAGGTTTGGTTGCTTTTTCCCTACCTAATTTCGAAAACTAAAATCAGATAAACATGTAGAAAATTATTCTATTCCTTGTTTGGACGGGGGTTCGATACCCCCCAGCTCCACCAAAAAGAAACCCACTCATTTGAGTGGGTTTTATTATATTAGCAAAATATTAATTAAAGATAAATCCTTAATGAAAAAGATACTTACTTTATACTTTTTGGCTTTTAGTTTTCTATTTCTTTCTTGTGTAGAACAAAACTCAACTAAAGGAAGTTGGTCGTCTTCTGACATACAAAAATGTAAACAAGAAGGATTAGATGATAACAATAACGTCACAGGTAAAGTAAGAGAGAATGCAGAAGAATATTATGCTCTTGCAGGAACATCTTTGGAAGAACATGTTACTTGTTATTGTGAGAAGATGGAGAAAAATTATGATTCATATAGTATTGCACGTGAAAAGATGTACCCTGGAGATGGTGAGTTAATAAGTGCAGAAATAATATCTATTCTTTCAAGCTGCTTACACTTATTTAATCAAGAAAAAAGTTCGAAATAAGGACCGAGAGGTCCACTTAGAATAGACCCACTCATTTGAGTGGGTTTTTATTTATTCAAGAATTATTTTCTTCTCCACTGTTCCGTCATCATAGATATAAAAAAGAGGTGTATTCCGTTTCTGATTTTCTTCCCTCCCTAATATGTCTATTACTTTAATAAGTTGTCTCTCTAAATCATTGTTTAGATAAACACTAGTAAATATTGAATCAAGATAAAAGTATCCAATATTAGGAGTAAAATTAAAAAGTGAGTCTTGCATTCCGCTATAATAAACCCTCAACGTATCTTTATAAACAATCGATGACGGGTAATTAGCTCCTAAATAATCCCATGTGCCATTTGCCCCATTTGTGATAATAGGATTATTTGAAACCTTACTAAAATTAATTCCATCTGCAGAAATAGCTAATCCTATTTTCTGAGAAAAAAGAGAAAAGGTTCCGCTAATGAAAGTATTGCCACCATAAAACATCCAATAATCCACACCAATTTTTATAACATGCGGAGCATAAATTAATTTACTATCAAAATCGCTGATTGAACCAATATCAAGAGAAAGAACAGGAGATGACCAATTTATTCCATCTAATGATTCGGAATAAAGAATTCTGTATCTAAAATCTGAAATTCCAGTACAGTTTGAATTTGAACAACCTAACCCAATATACCAAATTTTAAAAGTATTAATCGTTTCATCATACATTATTGAAGGTTCAGCAACTGAACTAAATAAGTAATTTATTGTGTCTGGAGTCCCCCCTGAGGTATATGGTATCCTAATTACCGGATCACTATTCTGGTACAAAGGATTTGTATCATTTATTGGATCATTGTATTTTATGAAGTTGATACCGTCATCAGAGTACGCTAATCCGAGTTGATAAATCTCTATTGGATAAAGACCTGAATTTGCAGACCCTAAAATTACTGAGTCATGTTGACTCCCTGAATAATAAAGCATGTATCTCATAGAATCTGGATTTGAAGGCACGTGAACAACTCCAGGAGTTTCAACATCTAATTCATCCCAACTACCTGCAGGTCCAGTCATTAAGACTGGTGAGCCTCTTTTCTCTATCCAAGTATTCCCATCTTGAGAGATGGCTGTCCCAATTTGGGTCTGCACACCATAATTATTAGTTCCATAATACATTCTCAGACTATCATTATTCCAGTGGATTACATAAGGATCTGTTTTCCATCTTGTCCAAAATTGACTTGGATCTGTCGTACTTAAAGTATCAATAATTGGATTATTTTGATATTTAATATACGATTGAGCTGATATATCAAAAAGAACAGAAAAACAAAAGAGAAATATGAGGAATAATCTTTTCACAAAGCAAACGTACTTAATAATTCTCTAAAAAAGTTCGAAATTAGGACCTAAAGGTCCACTAAAAAATCCACTCAAATGAGTAAATTTTAATTTATTCAAGAAGTATTTTAAATTATCTTTTATTAACCTCAGCATCTTCAAGTATATACACACAACGATATAGATCATCTGCATTTAATTTTAAAAACCCTCTTATAGTTGCAAATTCATCCATATAAAAGGAGTATTTATCTGACTTTAAGCTTAATTCCACTACAGTTTCTGGCCCTCCAGCACCACAAAAAAAACAAGATGCAAAAGGACCTTTAGAAAGGACATAGTAACCCTTATCTGCATCAAGAGCTAAAATATACCCGCTCAATGATACTTCTTTTCCATCTAATTCCCGCACATTAAAACCAAAATGTGGCCACAAAATAGATTCACCAACTGAATCAATATACATGTCTGAGAATTCAACATCTTCTAATTCTTTCCAAGTTATTTCTATTTGAGAAAAACTAAATTTTGAAATAAATAAAAGAAAAAATATAAAATATTTATGCATTTGACAATATTTTAGGAATATTAATTTTATATGTTAAAATAGCTGGAATTAATGAGGCAATTAAGCCAATAAATAATGCTATTAAGACCAGCCATAATTCATCAATAATTAACCCCAATTCAAAACTATCCAACATTTGCTTTTGATTAACTAAGAAAGAAGTAAAAAACAAAATTAGCCGACTAATTAATAAGCCAAAGGATGTTCCTAGAAATGACAAAGTTAATCCTTCTAAAAATACCAATTTAATTAATTGCCATTTAGTAGCTCCATGTACTCGTATTAGCGCTAACTCATAACGCCTCTTTTTAAGTGAATTATATAAACTAATAAATATACTTAATCCTGACACAAGTATAATAATTAACGCAATTAAGTTTATCGTTTGAACACCAAATCCAAGCAAATTAGTTAATCGGTTTATTTCAAAAACTGGCATAGCCGCTTGCAAATTAGTAGTTTCATTAATTTTTCTTGGGAGTTGAACAAAACCCATAGGGCTTTTAAATCCAACCAACATAGATGTAATCATAAATACATCTGACATATAAAGTTCATCAGTATCAATTTTATCTGAACATTTATCTTCTTGATGACTATTATGATCGTGATGCGTACATAAATGCGTTTCATTTTTTTCTATCTTAGGGTTATGAACTTCCCAAACGCTTTTTATATCTGTTATTATCAATTTATCTATTACAGAATTTGATTGTTTTAAAATTCCAACCACCTCATAATAATGATTGTCATGCAAATGCCCATCTTCACCCAAACCATGTGTCCCACAAAACTTGTCACCTATCTTTAAATCAGTAATTTCAGCAACCATACTTCCAATAACAACTTCCATACTTCTTATCCATAAATTACCCTCATTTAAATTAGCCTCATAAAGTTTAGGGTATTGAGATGTTGTTCCAACAATACGAAATCCATTATAAGAATCTCCATATGAAAGAGGAATAGTAAAATCAATCATAGAATTCTTAGTTAATTTATCAACTTCTTTAAACGATATATTTCCAGTAGGGTTATCTATATGATATACACTTGAAAGAATCAGTTGTAAAGGACTTCCTTTAGCTCCTATCACCATGTCAATTCCCCTTAGGTTATTTTGGAGCTGTTTATCAATTTGATTATTCAATAATAAAAGAAGAGAAATTACACCAACACCAAAAGTCATCAATAATATGCTTAGTGTAGTGGTAAAAGGATTATATATAATATTTCTCCAAGCTAATCGTCTAATATTCATAATGTAATCGATTTATTAAATTGACTCTTTATCCGACTATCATGAGTAATAATAATTAATTTAGATTTTGTTTTATTAGCCTGCTCTTTAAGTAATGTTATAATTTTTTGACAATTAGCATCATCCAAACTTGATGTTGGTTCATCTGCCAATATTAAATCTGGTTTTTTAATTACTGCTAATGCAATAGCCACCCTTTGCTGTTCTCCTTGACTTAACTCATTAGGCATACTCTCTAATTTATCACCCAAACCTATTTCTTTTAGAAGTTGGATCACACGTTTTTTATCTTGTTTTTTTTCTGATAAATAAAGGGATAATAGTAAATTTTCCAATATATTTAAATTACGAACAAAATGTGGTTTTTGGAAAATCATACCAATATACTTACCTCTAAACTGATCCATTTCTTTTGAAGATAATTTATTGTAATTAGTGTTGTCTAATTCAATTTTTCCAGATTTTGCTTTTAATAAACCTGCTAGAATTTGAATAAAAGTAGTTTTACCTATACCTGAATCTCCTAAGACCAGTAAACTCCCTCCTGCTTCCAACTGAATATCAGGAAAACTAAATTTAGCGCCTCCATTATAATTAAAAATAATAGATTCTGATTTTAACATTTTTTTCTTTTATTTATTCGAAACAAATTGCAAGGTTTTTTGTGTCATTGTGTTTATTATCAATATGAAAAACAACTTCATTATCTCTTTCTATAATTAACCAAAGATTAGAATACCTGTAAGATAACAAGATAGTAAATTACAAACCTCAAATATCGGAAGAGTGACCATAACAAATAATATTTAAACTTATAATTAATTAAGCCAGCTCCAATACTTACTATTGAATGGGGAATTGGAGATATAGCTCCTAAAACTATAAAAAGACCGCCCCATTTACGCAAATTAATAATATGCTGTTTTATTTTTTGTTTAACATGTTTGCTAACAGCTGGAATCAAAGATATTCTCATGCCAAGAAAGTAAGATACAGCCCCTCCTATATATGATACTGTTGCTAGCGCAAATAAAAAAGGAAAACCTAATTTTGATGACCACAATATAAATATTTCAGGAGGAATTAAACCTAAAATTGATTCTGAAATTAAAAAACATAAGACAACTATTTTTGGAGAATATGTTTCAAGAATATTCTTAATCAATAAATTAATATCTAGTATAAAAAAATTAACAGCCATTAATAATAACACAAAAATTACTATCATAAAAAATGCTTGATAAGCAGTATTTTTTAAAAATGAATAAAAACGAGTTATTTTATAATATCGATGTACCAAACTCCATCTTCTTAAATTATACTTTAAGATATCTTTCATGCTGCAAACATATTAAATAATCTGATGAAAAAGTTCGAAATTGGGACCATAAGGTCAACCAAAAATAAACCCATTCAATTGAGTGCGTTTTTATTTATTTTAAAATTATTTTCTTCTCAACTGTTCCGTCATCATAGATATAAAAGAGTGGTATATTCCGTTTCTGATTTTCTTCCCTTCCTAATATATCTACAACTTTAATTAACTTATTTTTCATAGAATTCTCCTGTATTGAAGTTGAATTATTTAAAGACATTTTATTAAAGAAGTTCCATATTTCTTGTTCAATTACCATATCTCCATCATCCCCCCAATTATGGCCACTTTGATGAGTATATAGCCATACTTCATTATCTACACCAGTAGAGCTATATTTATGACTAATGGTTATTTTATTATTATTGTTTATGTTAGGAAATGTATCAATCACTAGATTTGTAAGAGAATTT
>JAYZYW010000059.1:0-28268 GCA_036139835.1 Bacteroidota bacterium | reverse complement strand
TACTTCCGAATTAAATAGTTTCTTAAAAGAAGAAATATCATCATTAATGCAAGATTCGTATGATGGTATTCCTGATATTGATGATCCTTATATTATTATGGTAGTTGGAGTAAATGGTGTAGGAAAAACCACTACTATTGGAAAATTGGCACATCAATTTAAAAAACAAGGAAAGAAGGTAGTATTAGGTGCAGCAGATACTTTTCGAGCAGCTGCAGTTGATCAGTTAGTCATATGGGCTGATAGAGTTGGAGTGGAAATTGTAAAACAAGATATGGGATCTGATCCTGCATCAGTAGCTTTTGATACAATACAATCGGCAAAGGCAAGTGGTGCCGATGTTGTGATCATTGATACAGCAGGAAGATTGCATAATAATGTAAACTTGATGCGTGAGTTAGGAAAAATCAGAAGCGTAATGGCTAAAGTAATTCCTAAAGCTCCACATGATGTTATGTTAGTTTTGGATGCTTCAACTGGGCAGAATGCAATAGAACAAGCTAAGCAATTTATAGCTGCTACAGACGTGGATTCAATTACATTAACTAAGTTAGATGGGACTGCTAAAGGTGGTGTTGTAATTGGAATTTCTGATCAGTTTCAAATACCTGTTCGTTATATTGGAGTAGGAGAAGGCATGAATGATTTGCAAAAATTTAATAAAGAAGAATTTGTAGATTCTCTTTTTAACTAATGCGTACAAAGTCAACTAAAAAAAATAAAATAAACATCATAACTTTGGGGTGCTCCAAGAATGTGTACGATTCTGAGGTGTTGATGGGACAGCTTTCTGCAAATAAGATTGCAGTTGAGCATGAATCCGAAAAAGAAGATGCTAATATTATTGTGGTGAATACTTGCGGCTTTATTGATAATGCTAAAGAAGAATCAATAAATATGATACTAGAGCAGGCTCAGAGAAAAGAATTGAGTGAAATTGACAAATTATATGTTACAGGATGTCTTTCGGAAAGGTATAAGACTGATTTAGAAAGAGATATTCCAAATGTTGATCAGTATTTTGGCACTACAGATTTGCCAAAATTATTAAAAGTATTAGGGGCTGATTACAAGCATGAATTGTTAGGGGAACGATTAATAACTACTCCTAGGCATTATGCTTATTTGAAAATTTCAGAAGGGTGTGATAGGCCTTGTTCATTTTGTGCGATTCCCATAATGAGAGGTAAACATAAATCAACTCCTATTGAACAGTTGGTAAAAGAAGCTAAGAATCTAGCTAAAAACGGTGTAAAGGAATTGATACTTATCGCCCAGGATTTAACCTTTTATGGTTTAGATATTTATAAAAAAAGACGGTTAGCAGATTTATTAATTGAGTTATCAAAAGTAGATGGGCTTGATTGGATTCGTTTGCATTATGCTTTTCCAACAGGATTCCCAGATAATGTTTTAGATGTAATCAGAGAGAATGATAAAATTTGCAATTATATTGATATCCCACTTCAGCATATTAATGACAATATTTTAAAATCAATGAAAAGGGGGACTTCTCATGAAAGAACGGATGCGTTATTAAACAATTTTAGAAAAAAAGTTCCGAATATGGCTATTAGAACCACTTTAATAGTTGGGTATCCAGGGGAAACTGAAGAAAAATTTCAAGAACTAAAGCAATGGGTGCAGGATACTAAATTTGATAGATTGGGCGTATTTATTTATTCTCATGAAGAAAATACTTCAGCTTATAATTTGAAAGATGATGTCCCTGAAAAGATCAAAAAAGCAAGAGCAGAAGAAATTATGAATTTACAAACTCACATTTCGTGGGAGTTAAATCAAGCAAAAATAGGCAAAACTTTTAAAGTGTTATTTGATCGTAAAGAAGGAGAGTACTTTATTGGGCGTACTGAATTTGATTCTCCAGATGTTGATAATGAAGTTTTAGTTAGAGCAAAAAATACCTATATTAGAATTGGAGATTTTAAAAATATAAAGATTAAAAAAACAGATCATTTTGATTTATATGGAGTGGTGGATGATTAATAAATGAAATCATTATTTTTGTACTATTAAAAAGAAAATAAATGTTTGAAAATTTATCACAGAAACTAGAGAAAGCTTTTAAAGTACTTAAAGGGCAGGGAAGTATTTCCGAAATAAATGTTGCTCAAACAATGAAAGAAATTCGAAAAGCGCTTCTTTCAGCTGATGTTGATTTTAAAACAGCAAAATTATTTACGGCAACTGTTAAAGAAAAAGCACTAGGGCAAAAGGTGTTAACAGCTATTGAACCCGGACAATTGCTGACTAAAATAATGCAAGATGAGTTGGCTGCACTTATGGGGAGTGAGCATTCAGAGATTAGTTTATCAGGCAGTCCAACTGTAATTTTGATCGCTGGTTTACAGGGTAGTGGTAAAACTACTTTCTCAGGGAAATTGGCTTTACATCTTAAAAACAAAAAAAATAAACGTCCATTATTGGTTGCTTGTGATGTTTATCGGCCTGCTGCTATTGATCAAATTGGTGTTTTAGCTGAGCAAGTAGCGGTTGATGTGTATCAGGATAGAGAAAGTAAGAACCCTGTTGAGATTGCCAAAAATTCTATAAAACATGCTAAAACAAATGGGCATAATGTTGTCATTATAGATACAGCTGGGCGTTTAGCGGTTGATGATCAGATGATGACAGAGATTGCAAATGTAAAAAATGCAACCAATCCTAATGAAATATTATTTGTTGTTGATTCAATGACTGGGCAGGATGCTGTAAATACCGCAAAAGCTTTTAATGACAAATTAAATTTTAACGGAGTTGTACTTACAAAATTAGATGGTGATACTAGAGGTGGTGCTGCATTAACTATTCGTTCGGTAGTTGATAAGCCAATTAAATTTATTGGTACTTCCGAAAAGATGGATGGCTTAGATGTTTTTTATCCTGATAGAATGGCGAGTAGAATTTTAGGTATGGGAGATGTAATTTCATTAGTGGAGCGTGCTCAGCAACAATTTGATGAGGAAGAAGCTAGGAAAGTTCAGAAGAAGATTGCAAAGAATCAATTTGGTTTTGATGATTTTTTAAAACAAATTCAACAAGTTAAAAAGATGGGTAATATGAAGGATTTAGCGGGTATGATTCCTGGAATGGGGAAGGCTATAAAAAACGTTGATATTGATGATGATGCTTTTAAAGGAATTGAGGCGATTATTCATTCTATGACAAAACATGAAAGAGAAAACCCGAATGTATTAAACGGAAGTAGAAAAAAAAGAATTGCTGATGGTAGTGGAACATCAGTAGTAGAAGTAAATCAGTTGATAAAACAATTTAGCCAGATGGGTAAAATGATGAAGATGATGCAGGGAGGAGGAACTAAACAGATGATGCAAATGATGAAAGGGAAAGGCGGATTTTCAGGAATGTAATAAATATGATTTTATTAGACGGGAAAAAAACAGCTAACGATATAAAAGAAGAGATAGCAAAAGAGGTTTCTTCTTTGCTTGCTAATAGTGGCTCCACCCCACATTTAGCAGCTATTTTAGTTGGAGGTGATGGCGCAAGTGAAACTTATGTAAATGCAAAAGTAAAAGCATGTGAAAAGGTTGGTTTTGAGTCTACTTTAATTCGTTTTGATAATGCAGTTTCAGAATTGGATTTATTAACTGAGATAGAGAAAATAAATAATAACCCAGATATAGATGGTTTAATTGTGCAATTGCCTTTGCCTAATCATATTGATGAGATGAAAGTTGCACAATCAATAAATCCAACAAAAGATGTAGATGGTTTTCATCCTGAGAATATTGGAAGAATGACACTGAACGTACCAACTTATTTGCCGGCTACTCCAGCTGGGATTTTAGAGCTTTTAGCAAGATATAATGTTGAAACTTCAGGGAAACATTGTGTGGTTATTGGTAGAAGTCATATTGTGGGTTCTCCTATGAGTATTTTAATGGGTAGGAATAATAACCCTGGAAATTGCACAGTTACACTTACACATAGCAGAACTAAAAATCTTAAACAAATAACTAAAACTGCTGATATTTTAATTGCTGCTCTTGGAAAAGCAGAATTTGTTACGGGTGAAATGCTGAAAGATGGGGTGTGTATTATTGATGTTGGCATAACAAGAGTCAAATCAGAGATAACAAAAACTGGTTGGAAGCTTTTAGGGGATGTTGCTTTTGATGAAGTTAAAGACAAGTGTAGTTTTATTACTCCAGTTCCTGGAGGAGTAGGGCCTATGACTATTGCAATGCTTTTGAAAAACACCTTAATATCTGCAAAAAGAGAGATTTATTAAATTTTTATTATATTTGCGCCAGTTTTTGTGGGGTTGTTCCCACTAGTATTAATAAATTTTAAACAAACAATTATGGAAGGAACAGTAAAATGGTTTAACGGAAGTAAAGGGTATGGTTTCATTGAAGGTTCAGATGGAACTGATTACTTTGCACATTTTCAAGAAATTCAGGTTGAAGGTTATAAGACTCTTAAAGAAGGAGCTGCTGTAACATTTGAGCCAGGAGATGGAGAAAAAGGACCAGTAGCCAAAAATATTGTAAACGCTTAATTAGCATTATATAATATAGACAAAAAGCGAGTAAAATACTCGCTTTTTTTTATGCCTTTTTTCTTAGATGTTCCTTAAGTTCTTTTAACTCATCTCTTAATCGTGCAGCCTCCATAAAATTAAGGTTTTTAGCCATTCTTTTCATTTCTTTTTTAGTATGGGTTACCATTTTTTGTAATTGTTCTACTGATGATGCATCAATAATTGGCTTAGTATTTGGTGTGGTTACTTTATATGGATTTAAGCTTTTGACAAGGTTACTTTCATGTTTTTTAATTAAAGGCTGAGGGGTAAGCCCTTTTTCTTTATTGAAATCTTTTTGTTTTTTTCTTCTTCTGTCAGTTTCATCTATTGTCCTTCTCATGGATTCGGTTATCCTATCAGCATACATAATTACAAGTCCATTAATATTTCTGGCTGCTCTACCTGCAGTTTGGGTTAATGCTCTATCAGATCTTAGAAAACCCTCCTTATCGGCATCCATAATCGCAACAAGGCTAACTTGAGGTAAATCTAATCCTTCTCTTAATAGGTTTACTCCAATCAAAATGTCAATAACCCCTTCTTTAAGTTCATGAAGAATCTCAACTCTTTCTAACGTGTCAATATCAGAATGAATATAACGACATTTAACACTGAATTTAGTAAGGTATTTACTTAATTCCTCAGCCATTCTTTTTGTTAGGGTTATAACAAGTGTTCTTTCTTTTTTTTCCAGTCTTAGTCTTATCTCTTCTAGTAAATCATCAATTTGATTTTTACTTGCTCTCACTTCAATAATAGGATCAAGTAGTCCTGTTGGGCGAATCACTTGTTCCGCAACGATTCCTTCTGAT
The DNA here is from genome assembly GCA_036139835.1 of Bacteroidota bacterium. Lineage (GTDB taxonomy): Bacteria > Bacteroidota > Bacteroidia > Flavobacteriales > BACL11 > BACL11. Next base: position 22,886 of record JAYZYW010000059.1, on the reverse strand, counting down.
TTTTTTAACTCATAATCAGCTGGTGTTGCACTTACATAGATTGTTTGCTGATTCATCATCTCAAATTCTTTAAATTTTAAAGGCCTATTATCCATTGCTGCAGGTAGCCTGAACCCATGTTCTACAAGGTTAGTTTTTCTTGATTTGTCACCACCATACATGGCTCTGACTTGTGGTAGTGTAACATGACTTTCATCAATTACGGTTATAAAATTTTTAGGAAAATAATCTAGTAAACAGAAAGGTCTGCTTCCTGCTTTTCGGCCGTCAAAATACCTGGAATAGTTTTCTATTCCTGAGCAATAACCAAGTTCTTTTATCATTTCAAGATCAAAGTGTGTTCGTTCGTCTAATCTTTTTGCTTCAGTCTTAAGGCCTATTTCTTGAAAATAATCAACTTGTTTCTTTAAATCATCTTGTATCTCAGATATCGCACCGTGAATTTTATCTTTTGAAGCTATAAAAATACTAGCTGGAAAAATTCTTATCTTTTTTAGGGTATTGATTATTTTTCCATTCTCAGGGTTAAAACTTTCTATTTCGTCAATTTCATTTCCAAAAAAATGAATCCGGTATCCTATATCATTATGAGCTAAAAAAACATCAACAGTATCTCCTTTCACTCTAAAATTACCTCTGTTAAATTCATTAGTAGTTCTACTGTAAAGTGCAGATACTAGTTTTTGAAGAAATTGATTTCTGCTGATAATATCACCTTCTTGTAAATCAATTATTCCACTGTGAAAGTCTTCAGGATTTCCAATGCCATAAATACAACTAACTGATGATACAACTATCACATCTTTTCTTCCTGAAAGAAGAGCAGATGTAGTTTTTAATCGGTATTTCTCAATTTCCTCATTTATGGATAAATCTTTTTCAATATAAGTTCCAGAGCTAGGGATGTATGCTTCTGGCTGATAGTAATCATAATAAGAAACAAAATATTCTACAGCATTATCTGGAAAGAATTGTTTGAATTCACTGAATAATTGTGCTGCTAATGTTTTATTATGACTTAAAACTAAGGTAGGGCGATTTACTTTTTTTATAACATTTGCAATGGTAAATGTTTTCCCTGATCCAGTTACTCCTAGTAGTGTTTGCGATTCTTCACCATTATTTAACCCTTCTATAAGTTGTTTTATTGCGCTTGGTTGATCTCCAGTTGGGGAAAAATCAGATTGAAGTTTGAACTTCATTTATGCTTTATTTAGCAGTTGAATTTTTTTGTTTAAATCTTCTATATTAGCTTTTGCATTGTCAATTTGTTTTTGAGCTTGTTGTAATAATGGTTCAGTAGCTTTGTCGCTACCAAAAAATGACATATTATTCTCGTATTGTGTAATTTCTTTCTTTAAGGTCTCTATCTTTTTCATGATAGATTGTTGTTCGATATTAATTGCTTTGCTGTTTCCTTTAAGTGAGCTTACTTTGGTTTTATATTGTTCAGCTACTAATGCTTTCTTACTTAATCCTAGCTCTTCAAATTTGGCATTTAATATATTAAAGAATCTGTCATTTATATCCATTTTATTTCTTGGAATATGCCCTATATTTTTCCATTTAGTGTTGAATGCTTTAAGTGTATTAATATCTTTTTTAGAGTCAGATGATGTGGTGAATCCTTCAATTTCTTTAATTACTTCCTCTTTCTCTTTGTAAGCTTTTCCTTCCTCTTTTTCAATTTTTTTATAATGTGCTTTTCTAGCTTTAAAGAAAGTATCACAAGCAGTTTTAAACCTTCTCCAAATTTTATTTGATTGATTAGCTGGAGAGAATTCAGAATTTTTCCATTCTTCTTGTAGTTTGATGAATTTTTTCCCAGCTCCCTGCCAATCAGTACTGTTTTGTAGGTTTTCAGCTTTTTCACAAATAGCTAATTTATTTTCTAAGATTTGCTTACTCTTTTCCTTTTGTTGCTTGTAAAAAGCTTTCCTAGTATTATAGAAATTCGTTAAAGAATCTCTTAATTTTTTCCAAGCGATTTTATTGGATTTTTTATTTAATCCACTTATGGATTTCCATTTTGATTCTAGCTCATTGCATTGGCTAGTGGCTGTTTGCCATTGTTTATGTGAAGCATTTTTTTCAGAAGTTAAGTTGTTAATTTTTGCACAAATTGCATTTTTTAATTCTAGTTTTCTAGAGTCTTGCTTCTTTTTTTCAATGAAATAATCATTCCTTTTTTTGTTTATTTTTCTGCTTATCTCTTGAAATTTTTCCCAAAGAGGTTCTCTTTGCTCCCTTTCAACTGGCCCCACATTTTTCCAGTGTTCATGAAGCTCTTGCAAGCTGTCATGCGCTTTAGTTATTGATTTTTCTTTTAGAAGTCTAGTTGCTTTCTCACAAATTGCAGTTTTTTCTTCTAGATTTCGTTTAAAATCTAAGTCTCTTAAATCATAGTTAAGTTTGATAAAATCATAGAAAAGTTCAACATGGTGATGATATGATTGCCAAAGATGATTATTTTCTGTAATAGGGACATATCCTGTGTCTTTCCATTTCTTTTGAAGTGTTCTAAATTTCTCAAAGGTTGTTTTTATGGATTCTTCTTCTTTTGCAAGAGTATCAATATCTTCAATTATCTGTCTTTTTATTTTGAGGTTTTTCTTTTCTTCTTTTGCTTGATTTTTTCTAAAATCAGATTTAATTTTACGATAAGCATCAAAAACAGCTTTAAACTTTACTTCTAAAGGATGTAATTCTTTTTTTGTATTTTCTTCTTGTTCCTCCGTTTCTTCAGGGGTTATTTCTTCTTCCTTTTCTAGATTCAGCTTAATGTAGAAGATCGATTTTATTTCTTCAATTTCTTTTGATACAGTATAAGGATTATTGTTTTTAGATAGTAAACCAATTCTTACAATTAGCTCATCCATTGATAATGTGTTATTATCTATAGTTGGAACTTCTTTTACACTAGTGCCTATTGCTCTTTTTTTAGGGATTATTTCTTCTTTTTTTTCCTTCACTTGTTTGGCATGATTGATTGCAAATTTACTAATATTTAACGACTTATAGATTCCAAATGTTCCAACTCTCTTCTGCTTGTATTTGAAGCATCTCTAACCCATTTTTAATTTGGGTATTTTTTGCTTTTCCGTAAGTTAAAAATTTAGTTTCATTTGGGTTGTAAATTAAATCAAACAATAAATAATTTTCGTTTAAATAGTCATAAGGAATTTTAGGGAAATCACTGGTGTTAGGATAGGATCCTAAAGGAGTTGTATTTATTATAATATTGTAATAACTAGCCGTTTGATTTTTAATGTCTAAACAATCAAATAAGGAATTTCTACTTACGGTTTTATATTCAATTTTAAGTTTCTTTAGTGCGTATTTTATAGCTTTTGCTGCACCACCATCACCCAATATAATAGCTTTATTTCTGTCCTTTAATAGTGGTTTAATACTATTTGTAAAACCTATATAATCTGTATTATAGCCGATTAATTTTTTATTGATAAAACGAATAGTGTTTACAGCACCTATTATTTTTGCTTCTTTACTTAATTCATCTAAAAAAGGGATGATTGACTCTTTATAAGGGCTGGTAACATTAAGCCCGGAAAGTTTGTTTTTTTCTATTAATAGTTTGAATTCTAAGATATCTTGCAGTTCAAAATTAAGATACTGAGTATCAGTGATTTCTTCTTTTAAAAATTTTTTGCTAAAATATTGTGCAGAAAAAGAATGTACTAGACTTCTCCCTATAAGTCCAAAGGTTTTCATTATTTATTTTTTGAAGAATTTTCTAAAAAATAAACGAGTAAGAATCCTGCTACTATCAGTATTATAGCAAATAGAGTATTGTTGCTCATTTCGTTTGGAAAAAAGTAATTGTATTCTACTTTACCATTAATTTTTACACTTTTAGCCACTTCTTTCCAAGGCCAAATAATATTTAAAGAGCCTAGTATAAAACCTGTTAATAAGGCTAGTGTAGCATCTTTATATTTTTTTAATACCCAAGATAGCAGGTGAGAAAAACTCATTAAACCAAATACAGAACCAAGAAAAAAAATGCTTAATAATGTAATCTTAAAATCGGTTACAGCAGTTACCATTAAAAGCTTGTAATTCCCTAGTAATATTAATATGTATGATCCAGATAAACCTGGTAAGATCATTCCACTTATCCCAATTATTCCACATATAAATACAAAAAATAGATTTGAATTTTCTGTTGCTGGAGTCATTAGACTTAAAGAAACTGCTATTGTTGTTCCTATTATCAAAGCCATGGTTGATTGTACATCCCAATTTTCTACTCTTTTACCTACAAAAATGACTGAAGCTAAAATAAGTCCGAAAAAGAATGCCCAGATTAGTACAGGGTAATTGGCAAATAAATATTTGAATAAACTAGCTATAGTAAAAACACTCATAATACTTCCGGAGAACACCGCAGCTAAGAAATAGAAGTTTGTGTGTTGAATTAACTCTTTAATTTTGAAAGAGAATAAGAGTTTAAGAGCTTTTGTATCAAATGATTTTAAAGAATTGATAAGTTCTTCATAAATTTCAGTAATTAATGCAATAGTACCTCCAGAAACTCCAGGAATTACATTTGCTACTCCCATCCCCATCCCTTTCAGAAATAGTATCAAATAGTTTTTCATTAGTTAAATTAAAAAATTATTAAATGTATCACCTCTAAGCCCTAAACGCAAGCATTCAAGAGAAATTACTTCATCAGGGGCTATATTTCCAAGATTAACATTTGCTCCAAACATATTTATAAACCATACTTGCTGCTTTTTTTGAGGAGCTTCCCAAAGGATGTTCTCAGGTGGTATAGTTTGTGTGATTTCATCGATAAGCTTTGATTTTATTCCGCCATCATCATCACAAATACCAATATTCCCACCTTCTCTTGCTTCTGCAATTACCTTCCAACTTCCTGCAGAAAGTTCATTTTGCATCCATTTAAGCCAATTTTTGCTCTTAATTTCAACTGCAGCATCCTTGCTTCCAACTTCACTAATCACTTTAAAATCTTTTGAAAAATTAGCTATGATTTCGCATTTTTTATCATGATTCATATGCATGGACCCATCAGAAATTTCAACCATCTCTAAACCAATATCATTCATATATTGTTTATAATCATCAAGTTGATTTCTGATTGCAAATGCCTCAAAAAGAGTGCCTCCAGAATAAACAAGCATTTTGTTTTCTTGATAGAGTTTAATTTTATCAGCAACATTAGGAGTGATAATACTTGTCCCAAAACTAAGCTTAACGATGTCAGTATACTCATGGCTTGAGGATAAGAATTCTTCAGCCTGTTTTAAGCTAAACCCTTTGTCCATCATCATTGTAAGCCCATTTTCTCTAGCTTTTTTAGTTCTTACAGGAAGTTGTGTTAGATTTTTTTTCATACTTTAAAAATATCAGAAACAAAGATAGTAATCCTAAGCAGAAGAAAAATTTAATTGTGTAATTTTGTCCCTTCAGAATAGTATAATGACATTAATAAAATCAATTTCAGGTATTAGAGGAACAATTGGAGGAGAAGTAGGAGATTCACTTTCTCCTTTAGATATTGTGCGTTTTACCGCCTCTTATGCTGCTTTTATCAGAAAAACAGGTAATCGTTCCAATAGTATAATAATTGGTCGTGACGCTCGTATTTCTGGTGAAATGGTGAGTAATATTGTTGCAGGAACTTTAATGGGCTGTGGTTTTGATGTATTGGATGTTGGACTTTCAACAACCCCTACTATAGAGGTTGCTGTGCAATTAGAAAAATCTGCAGGAGGAATTATTATTACTGCTAGTCACAATCCTAAAGAGTGGAATGCCTTAAAATTACTAAATGGCAACGGGGAGTTCTTATCAAAAAAAGACGGAGAAGAGATTCTTTTGTTAGTAGCAAATGATGATTTTTCTTTTACTGAAGTAGATGATTTAGGAAAATACACCTTTGATGATAGTTTTAATAATAAACATATTGATGAAGTTTTAAAGTTAGATTTGGTAGATGTTGATTTGGTGAAATCTTCAGGGTTTAATGTTGTGGTAGATGCTGTAAATTCAACGGGAGGATTTATGATTCCTAGGTTGTTAGAAAGAATGGGAGTAGAGTGTATAAAATTATTTTGTGAACCAAATGGAGATTTTCCACATAATCCAGAGCCTTTACCTGAAAACTTGACTGAGATTTCTGAATTAGTAGTAAATAAACAAGCAGACTTTGGTATTGTAGTAGATCCTGATGTAGACAGACTAGCATTTATTTGTGAAGATGGAACTATGTTTGGAGAAGAATACACTTTAGTAGCAGTTTCTGATTATGTGCTTAGTAAGACTTTAGGGCATACAGTTTCTAATTTATCCTCAACAAGAGCCTTAAGAGATGTTACTATCAAACATAAAGGGCAATATGAAGCATCTGCAGTGGGAGAGGTAAATGTGGTGGAAAAGATGAAAGCAACTAATGCCATTATTGGAGGAGAAGGAAATGGGGGGATCATTTATCCTGAATTGCATTATGGTAGAGATGCACTTGTAGGAATTGCACTATTTTTAACCCAACTTGCTGAAAGAAAAATTTCTGTTAAGAAGTTAAGAGCGTCTTACCCAAATTATTTTATTTCGAAAAACAAGATAGAACTGACTTCTGAGATTAATGTTGATGCAATTTTACACACATTGACACAGAAGTATAAGAGTGAACAGATTACTACAATAGATGGATTAAAAATAGATTTTGAAGATGGCTGGGTTCATCTTAGAAAATCGAATACAGAACCTATTATTAGAATATATGCAGAGAGTGAAGGAGAAGCAAAAGCTAATGCATTTGCAAATAAAATGATTAATGAAATTAAAGCATTAGTTTAGATGAAGGTGTATTTAGATAATGCGGCAACGACTCCAATAGCGCCTGAGATTATTGAAATGATGAGTGAAATGATGAAAACTAATTTTGCTAATCCTTCCTCTGTACATTCCTTTGGAAGGGAATCAAAAATAATAGTTGAGAGTGCACGCAAAAGAATTGCTAAATTATTAAACACTTCTCCTGGTTCAATTTTCTTTACATCAGGTGGTACTGAAGCGGATAATATGGCTATAAAGTGTGCAATTCACGATCATAAGATCACACATGCTATTACCTCAAAGATTTCTCATCATGCGGTTTTATATCCTCTTCAAGATTTAGCTAAAGATGAAATAATTACACTTTCTTATATAAACATTGATAAAGATGGGGTAGTCTCTTTATCTCATCTTAAAGAACTCTTAAAAGAAAATCCTAGAACTTTTGTGTCAATTATGCATGCTAATAATGAGATTGGAACTATTCAGGACTTAAAACAAATAGGAGAAATCTGTAAAGAGTATAATGCTATTTTTCATTCAGACACTGTACAAACTATAGCTCATTATCCTTTTGATATGCAAGAGTTAAATGTTGATTTTATGGCGGCTTCTGCTCATAAATTCCATGGACCAAAAGGAGTGGGGTTTATTTATATTTCAGATAACTGCAAGATTAAACCACTATTAAGAGGTGGTAGTCAAGAAAGAAATATGCGTGCTGGAACAGAAAATATTTATGGGATTGCAGCACTTGCTATGGCTATGGAAATGGCTTATGAGCATTTGGAAGATGAAGTGAACTATATTAAAGGACTTAAAAAATATATGATAGAAAAACTGCAAGCTGAGATAGAAGGCGTTCAGTTTTATGGTAAATGTACGGATATGGATAATAGTTTATATACTGTGCTTTCATGTCATTTTCCGGAAACTGATATTGCAGAAATGTTACTTTTTAATTTAGATATTTTAGGTGTTTCTTGTAGTGGAGGGAGTGCGTGTGCTTCAGGAGGGAACAAAGGGTCTCATGTGCTTTCAGAGATTTTTCCAGATAGTAAACGACCAGGGCTTAGATTTTCTTTTAGTAAATATAATACCAAAGCAGATATTGACTTTGCAGTTGCAAAGTTAAAAGAGCTATTTTAACTTTTTTATTTTAATTAAAAGTCCAGCATAAATTAGGGTCATTATAGGACTCATCCAGTTAAAAATAGCATAAATACAATATTCCGGCACACTCACTCCAAGAACTCCGTAGTGATATGCTCCACAGGTATTCCACGGAATTAAAGCAGATGTTACAGTTCCAGAATCTTCTAATGTTCTGCTTAGATTTTCAGGAGCCAATCTTTTTTCCTCATATCCATTTTTAAACATTTTGCCAGGTATCACAATTGCTAGATATTGATCTGAAGCAGCTATATTGATACCTAAACAACTAATTACAGTACTAACAAATAAGCCAAATATATTCTTTGCTCTTTCTAGAAGCACGCTAGTTATTTTGGATAATGCACCAATTGCATCCATTGACCCCCCAAAGATTATTGCAGATAGTGTTAGCTTAATTGTCCATAACATGCCTTTCATCCCTCCTGAATTGTAAAGCCGTTCAATGCTAATATTTTCTGTAGGAATTTTAGTGTCTAAAAACACTGAATAAAAAATAGCTTTTAGTTTTGATGAATCAATTGTGTCTAAAATGTTTTGTTGAAAAATTAAAGCAAATATAACTGCTAAGAACACTCCTGAAGAGAGTGCTATGATTGGTTTAATCTTTAAGTATGCCAAAATTATTACCAATACAGGTACAAGGAATAATATTGGAGAAATATAAAAATCATTTGAAATTGTATTAGATAAACTAATAATACTAGACATGTCTCCAGTTGTAGCAGTGTCAATCTTGAAACTAATTAAACAGAAGATTATAAATGTTATAATAAATGTAGGTACAGTAGTTAGTGTCATATATTTTATATGCGTATACAAGTCGCTACCTGCCATTGCTGGTGCAAGGTTAGTGGTATCACTAAGTGGTGACATCTTATCACCAAAATATGCTCCAGAAATTACAGCTCCAGCTGTCATTCCTGGTGATATATTAAAAGCAGTACCAACTGCAACTAAAGCAATACCTACAGTAGCTGATGTAGTGTATGAGCTTCCAGTTGTAAGGGACACAATAGCAGTTACAATTAATGAAAGAGGTAAGAATACCGATGGGTTAATTAAATTTAATCCATAATACACCATTGCAGGAATAACTCCACTTACTTTCCATGTCCCAGCTAAAGCACCTACTAGTAGTAAAATAACTATTGGTATTGCAATGCTTTTTATACTAGAAAATATTTTACTAACTATATGATTAATTGAGACCTTATCTATTAATCCCATAATAGCAGATAAAGAAGCTGCTAGTAATAATATTATTTGATAAGTGTTTTCTCCAAACCAGTCTTTATTTTCAAAGAAAATAATATTGTATGTTAATAAAGAAATTAAAACACATATAGGAATTAGTGCTTTTGTAAGAGAAATTTGATTGTTTGATTCAAGCATTAACTATATAAGAGTTTGTTAAATGATTTTTAGTTTTTTCATGCATTTTCTTAATCATTCTTTTTGTTGTTAGTTATGATATAAATTTATTATTTCTTCTTCCCATTCCGTAATTATATTGCTCCAGTCAAATCTTTTTGCTAGAATTTCTGCGTTTTTAGAGTTCGAAAGTAATAATTTTGGGTGATCTATAAGATTACGTATTATTTTAATCATTTCTGGTAAGGAATTTACAACCCATCCATTATGGTTATGTGTTATCCATTCGTCAGCACCATAGTCTCCATATACTAAAGATGGAATCCCTGCTGCTGCAGTTTCTAAAGTTACTTTTGGAAACCCTTCAGATTTTGAAGGTAAAATATGCAGATCAGATTTTTTCAATAGATTTATTAGTTCAGGAGTTTTTATTAATCCTTTATAAATAACATTTTTTAACTTTTGCTTCTTGATTTCAGTATCTAAATCAATTTTTCCATTTCCACTTCCTGCAACAAAGAATAAAATATCAGGGAATTTACTTGCTAATTCTAGGTAGTCATATATCCCTTTTCTAACTAAATCATTACCAATCATTAAAACGTTGTGTAATGATGTTCTTGTAGCGTCGATATTAAAATCTTCAGAGTTGACACCAAGATATAGTATTTTATCTTCTGTTTGGATTCCTCTGTTTTTGTAATTATAATTTTTCATATAATTAGTTATGCTAAATTGTTTGTTAAATTTTCTTCTAGAAACTAGATAGTTTTTTTCTGAACCCATAATATCAATAGCATTTTTTAATGCGATTTCATCAATAATACCCTCCATGGTTGAAAAACTCTTCTTGTTTAAGATATTTAACCAAAAGGAATTCCATCTCCACAATTCACTTTTAGGCAAATAGGCTACATCACAATTCCAGATCCCCCATAAGAATCCTAGATAGATTGAAATTTTAGCAGGATAAAAACAGTTGAATATTTTAAGTCCATTAATCGTCCCTTTTTGATTTTCTAGATTACCAGAGTAAAGCTCTAAAGAATATACATTGAATATTTTTTTGTCTAAATGTTTTGCTAAAGCGTAACAATTTAAATTTTGTGCATTTGTTAGGTTAATAAACCCTCCTAGAAAGACATTGATTTTTTTTGTTCTCATTTGTAATCAGTCATTAATAATTTTTAAAAAAACATTTTTATTTATTGGTTGAAAATAATAATTACTCCATTTTTTTACTAAACATACGTGCGCGTTTCTTATTGCTTTGTCATTCTGATATAGTGTAAATAATTCTTTTAAAGATGTGTTTTGAGTTATTGGATAGTTATAGTCTTGTAAAAATGTGTTGCCATATAAAATAGTTTCAGTAATTAAGAAATAAGTTGGAATTTTTTTCATCGCCATTTCAAAAGCAGTGGTTGAATAGAATGTTACATGCAAAAAATAATCTTGATTTGACAGCACTTCATTTTCTGGCATTATTGAAACAAATTTAAATTCGTTTACAAGACTTGTTAAATCTACTACATTGTTATGCCTCGGGTGATTTCTTAGAATTACCTTAGGTGTTTTTTCCTGTGATAAAGTATTTAATTCTTCTAATTCTTGTTTTATTTTAACTAGCATTTTTTGAGTAATATCTATTCCTGATTCTGGTACGAATTGTAATGAAAATAGTATTTTGTTTTCACACTGAATAGTTCCCTTTTCTTGTTCATTTAATTCAGAATATCCTAAAACATGCACTTTATCTTTATAATACTTCTTATCTTGATTGAAGATATCGTAAAACCCTTTGCCCCAAACGGCTACTTCTTTATTGTTTTCAGAAATATGAGATGGCACTTTCCCTTTATTAAAAAAACCTGGCTGAGTTTTATCTATTATGCCGTGTTGATAGTCTATTATTCTTGATTTTCTATTATAGCCTCTCCAAAAACCTCCCATAGAATTGCTTAATGTAAAGACCGTCCTTGAATTAAATTTGTTAAAGGTTATTTTTTTCATACTATTTCCAATCCATTGCTCTCTTGTTTCATAGTTTTTAAAGAAAATCAAAGGTGTTATTTTTCTTAAAAAAAGAATTACATAAAAGTAAATGTCAAATTGAATAGCATTTTTATTTTTAGGAAATCTTGTTTTATTATCAGGCTCTTCTAGTAATAAATAATGTAGACTTTTTTCCTCACAAAGAGAAATTAGTGGTTCAAAAAAAGGATTAGTTCCTTCTTTACTTCGATTAAAATGTTGTGGGTAATAAAATATTACATCGTAAGCTTTATTTCTCATATTAGTTTAAGAAAAAAAGGAATCATTTCAAATTGGATTTTATGATTAGTTGTGTCAAAATAGTTTTATGCTTTAAATATCCTTAAATTGTTTTTGATGGTTTAGTTGCCATATTTCTTGATTTAAGAGTGATTCTAAAAATAATTGGGCACTATTCCCTTTTCCAAAATTCTTCTTTATTTTGATTGCATTATGACTATCTATTTTTTTTAAGGAATTAACAATATCTTTTGTAGGATAATCTGTATTAATAATATCTGAGTATACTGCTCTATTTTGTTGTCGAGTACCAATATTAATGCTAGGCACCCCGTAATAAGGAGCTTCACGAATTCCTGCACTACTATTTCCTATAATAAATTGTGCTTTTTTTAATAGTGCTAGAAAGTATTCAAATCGTAAGGATGGAAAAATAAGAAACCTTTTATTTCTCTTAAGCCTTTGATAGGCTTCTAAAATCGCGTTACTACCTAAATCGTTATTAGGAAAAACAATAATATAATTCTGTGAATCTTCTAGTAAAGCAGATACAAAATTATTAGCATATAGTTCCATAAATTTAGATTCTGTTGTCACCGGATGAAACATAGCAATAGCATAATTTTCAAAATCTATTTCATAATAGTGTTTTGCTTTTTCTATAGTCGGAAGTGTATTAGAAAACATAATATCTACATCGGGTGATCCAATAATGAAAATAGAATCTTTTATTTCTCCCATTTGAATAAGACGCTTTTTTGCTTGACTATTAGCAACAAAATGAATATGACTCATTTTACTAGTCGAATGTCTAATTAATTCATCAATTGTCCCTGAAATTTCACCTCCTTCTATATGAGCCACTAAAATATTATTTAAACTTCCTACTATAGCACCTGCTAATGCTTCTCCTCTATCTCCATGAATTACTATCATATCTGGTTTAATTGTTTTTACATAAGCAGATAACCCTTCAATAGTTTTTGCTAATGTTAAATCCATTGTAGTTTCATGAGTGTGATTTTCAAATGTATGAACATTGTTAAATCCACATCGTTCTACTTCTATTAAGGTATAACCATATTCTTTTTGTAAATGCATCCCTGTCACAAAAACAAAAGGTTCAAAATTAGAATGTCCTTCTAAAATTTGCAGTAATGCTTTTATTTTTCCAAAATCAGCGCGAGTTCCTGTAAGAAATAATATTTTGTTTATTTTATTCAAAATCAGAAAAATCTAACTGTTCATCCTTTGTTATGTTTCTAGTAGCTTTTTTGCCTAATATAGAATCAAAATACTCTGCTAAAATTTTACCTGTTCCGGGTCTTTTAACCCAGATATTTTTTTTTGTTAAAATATCTCCTTTGTTAATGGATTTAATAGAACAAACTGTTGCAAAAGCAAAATTTATTGTCACTTGCTCTTCATTGGCAGGTTTTTTTGTTCCTCCACGCATTAAAGCTATTTCAGAACTATTAATAATTAATTCTTTAGTTTCTTGTTCATCCATACTACAAATAATATCGGGACCACTTCGATTTATATGATCTGTAAAATGACGTTCTAATATAGAGGCTCCAAGAGCTACCGCTCCCAAACAAGCATTATTATTTAATGTATGGTCTGAAAGTCCGAACACTTTATTTGGAAAAGTTTGATGCATTTCCATCATTCCACCAAATCGTACTAAATGAATAGGTGTTGGGTACAAATTAGTAGTATGTAATAAAGCTACTGGGATTTTATATTTATCGAAAATATCTACAGCCTTTTGAATACTTTCTATAGTATTCATGCCTGTGCTTAATATTACAGGTTTCCCAAAAGTACAGATATGTTCTAATAAAGGATAATTATTACATTCTCCTGAACCAATCTTATATGCTGGAACATCAAACTTATTTAACCTTTCGGCTGCAGCTCTAGAAAATGGCGTTGAAATAAAGATCATGTCTTTACTTTCTATATAGTTTTTTAATTCTAGCTCGTCAGCTTCATTTAAAGCGCAACGCTTCATAATTTCATAAATAGAAATGGATGCATTCCCTGGGATTACTTTTTTAGCAGCATTACTCATTTCATCATCTACAATATGAGTTTGGTGTTTTACAACTTCTACACCAGCTCTTTTAGCAGCATCAACCATTTCTTTTGCGATTTTTAATGAGCCTTCGTGATTTATTCCTAATTCTGCAATTACTAAAGGTGGAAAATCAACACCAATTTTTCTGCCAGCTATTTCTATGAAATGATTCATGCTTTATTTATTAAATATTCTGCATAATTGAAATCTTCTTGTGTATCTATATCTAGATAAGTTGCATTATTTTCCACTAACAATGGATAGGCGGTTTTACTTATAATAGTATTCTCCAAAATCAGTTCTCTTTTACTAATATATAATAAGCCATTTTCATAAAAAAGTTTTTCTATATCTTGACTCCTCTGTCCTATTTCATAATTAAAAGGGATAAATTCATTATTTTTTATATGTCCTAATTTCTTATGATTTCTAGAAACAGTAAACAAACTATCATAATTTCCATTTTTGTAAATTTCAAATGCGTTTTTAAATAAACTTTTAGGGCGAAATGGAGTAGTAGGCTGAAGAGTTATAATATTTTCTGTATATTCAATATCAGTTTCTATGACATGTTTAATTGCACTAACGGTTGGTTCAAAGTCACCAGATATTTCTTTAGGACGATCAATAACTTCTGCCCCATATTTTAATGCAATTTTTTTTATTTTTGCATCATCTGTTGAAACAAATATAGCGTCTATATTTTCTTGGTTGGCTTGGGCATATAAGATTGAATGAGCAATTAATGGAATACCTCCTAAAAGTTTCAAATTCTTTTTTAGCAATCTTTTTGATCCGCCTCGCGCTGGTATAATAACTATTGTTCTCATGAATAATAATTACCATTTGTCATATTTCAGTACGTTCATTTTTTGGATACCATTGCATAAAATCATCTCTATTAAGATATTTGATGCTCATCTTCATTTTCATAATATCCATAACCATTTGTTCCGTAACCATAACCATATCCGTATCCATATCCATATCCGGTCGTAGTGTATTTAAAGTCATTGATAATAATTTGCACATTTTTAATTTGTTTTTGCGTATAAAGATTATTAATGACACTAAGAGCTTTTGTTGTAGAGTACGCATGCCTTACTACATATAAGTTTACATCTGCATGTTGCATTAATAGTACTCCATCAGTTACAAGCCCTATAGGAGGAGTGTCAATAATAACATAATCATATATTTTATTCAGTTCTTTAACAAGTTCTTGCATCTTTGGGCTATCTAAAAGTTCTGCTGGATTAGGTGGCGTTGGTCCAGATCCAATTACATCTAAGAATTCAATGTTAGTTTTTTCAGTTATATCCGATAAATTTGATTTATTTATCAAATAATTACTCAACCCTTTTGTAGCATCAATCTTAAAATCTTCATGTAGTTTTGGCTTTCTTAAATCTCCGCCAATAAGGATCGTTTTATGTTTTGCAAGAGCAAAGATTGCAGCTAAATTAACGGCTGTAAAAGTTTTGCCTTCAGCACCTACTGATGAAGTAATTGTGATAATTTTCTTTTTTTTGTCAGCGGCAAGATATTGAATGTTTGTTCTTAATGCTCTGAATGATTCGGAGATAATGGATTTAGTAGCAGTTGCAACTACCATACTAGTTGCTTTGTCGCTATGCCCAACTAGTCCAAGAATAGGAATTCTTGTTGCATTTTTTAAGTCAGCTTTACTGTAAATAGTATCGCTGAAAAAATCGCGCAATGAGACGAAGGCAATAGGAATAAATAACCCTATTAAAATAGCCATAAAGTAAGCTAAACTTCTTCTTGGTTTAATAGGAATGTCACTATCTAGCATTGCAGGGTCAATTACTTTATGGTCTGATTCTGTTCCTGCTTTTGCAAGTGATGCTTCATATCTTTTTTGTTGTAAATAAATTGCAGTTTGCTCATTATATTCGTATTTTCTTTTTAAGATTAAATAATTTTTCTCAGCCTCTGGTAATTGACCGATATTATTATTAAATGAGTTGATTCGGCTTTTTAAATCATTTTCATAAATAGAAGCAGAGGAGATTAAATTAGTTACATTCTCAATAATTGTATTTTTAGTATGTTCAATCTGAGATATTACCGCTTTATAAGCAGGGTTTTTCTCTGTAGTTGTAAGTTGCAAATCACCTTTTTTAGCATATAACAGAAGTAATTGATTAATTAAGCTATTGAGTTCAGGGTTGCTAATGCCCATGGATGTTGGTGATACGATAGAATTTGCATTTTGATCATTTTTCAGATAGGATAGCAGAGATCTATAATACTTAATATTTACTGATTGCTCAGAAAGTGTATTATCCAGTTTTTGTTTTTGAAAATAAGTTCCATACTCCTTATCTACAATTTCAAGATTAGGATTTCGTAATTTAAAAGCCTCTAACTGATTCTCAATAAATGTTAAGGAGTCCTGAATTACAGTTAATTGCTCATCAATAAAATGAATTGTATTGATGGCCATAATGTTTTTTTCATCTAGGGTACTTCTTATATAAATTTCAGTAATCTTATTAAGAATAGCAATATTCTTCTTTGGATTTCTAGCTTTAATATTTAGTTTTAATATCGAAGCTTCCTTGTTAATAGGGTTTATTGTTATATTAGTTATAAGATTATGAGCTAATTTGTCAGTTTCATGTAATTTAAAGGAGTAAGTCTTTTCATTATCTATCTCATCAACCTTAAAGAATAAACTCTTTGAAATTATAAAGGAATAATAATTAGAAATTATTTCTTCATCAAATTGATAAGTTTCATTAATATTAATATTTGCCAGTAAAGTTTTGTTAAATTTTTCACGCTTTACATTGTATGGGAATTGATCCTCAGCTGAAACAGTTAAGTTGAAGCTGTTATCATCTATTATAGTTATTTTAAATTCTGTTTCTGTTAGTTGATTATGTGTAGAATCAAGTGTTACAATAAAAGGAGAATTATCAAACATTTGATTTGTTTGAAAAAATCCATGCTGAAAATAGGAAAGACCTAAATTAAGCTCCTCAATAACTTTTTCGGTAATACTGTACGAATTTAATATGACAATTTCATTCGTGAGATTTTTTCTCCCACTAAATATTTCTAGTCCTTCAATGAGGTTTTCAGCACCTAATTGAGTGTTGTTATCATCTCGAATAAGAAGGGTTGTAGAAACACTGTATTCAGGTATTGTATATCGATTGTTTAAGAAAGCAAGAAATAGAAAAAACAGAATTGAAAGCAAGAAATAATACCAATATTGAATGTATTTAAGAATTATCGCTTTTATATCAATTGTTTCCTCCTCCTGTTTTTGATCTTGCTCCATCTGTTATTTTGAAAAATTAATATACACATTAACCAATACTGCAAATGTTGTTAATGCTGATAGTAGTAATTGTGATTGTGATTTCTTAAATCCTTTAAATTTAAGAGGTTGAACATAAATTAAATCGTTATTCCTTAGATAAAAGAAATTAGATGTAAGGATGTTACTTGAAGTTAAATCAATATCATAGACTTGTTTTTTGTTTTTTTCAGATCTGATTATTTTTATTTTTTTCAGATTACCATAATCAGTAACTCCTCCCGCAATTGCAATTGCATCATAGATTGTAAGATCTTCTTTATAAACAGGGTAGTTCCCTGGCGTATTGATTTCCCCTAGTACTGTAAATTGAAAATTTGCAAGTTTTACAATTACAAATGGATTGATTAAGAATTCTTCTGCTTTTAATGATATAGTTTTTTCTGCTTCTTCCAAAGTTTGATTGAGTACAAAAACATCACCTACATTAGGGATATCAATTGTCCCTTCTTGACTAATAGTAAACCCATTAAGATACAGATTTGCAGCTGTGAGGTTACGGTTATTGCTATTTGTATTGGTTTCAAGATTAAATAAGTTATTTGACTCCTCATTTCTGCTGATTACTCTTACTAATATAATATCACCAATTTCAAGATGATGTTTTGGAGGAATTGGAGAAACATCCCATTCTCCTAGCTGGCTGTCATTTAGGTAAGTTATCTTATTCGCAGGAGTGCATCCTTGTACGATTAAGACTAGAATGAGTAACTTAATAAATGAACTAATTTTTAATTGTAACATTCTTTTCATTTTGCTGCAAAGATAAGAAATTTACTTCCTTAAATAAATAATTTCAATTTTTGGTATAATTCGGCAGTAGGTAAGCCAACCACATTATTGTAAGACCCAATTATTTTTTTAATTCCTATAAAGCCAATCCATTCTTGAATCCCATAAGAGCCAGCTTTATCAAGGGGCGTATATCTTTCAATATAAAAATTGATTTCTTCATCAGATAGATTAGTGAAGAAGACTTCAGTAATTGAAGAGAAGATTACTTCTTTTTCAGCTGATTTAATACAAATACCACTAATTACTTTATGGGATTTCCCTGATAGATTCTTTAAGATTCTACTTGCCTCACCTTTATCTTTAGGTTTATGCAGTATTTTATTTTTTTGTACAACAATTGTGTCTGCAGTAATTAACAAATAATTACCTAAAAGCTCTTCTGAAATAGAGTTAGCTTTTTGTTTTGCAAGAAATTCAACAATCTCTACTCCATCTAGTTTTTCTGGGTAATGTTCTTCTTTTTTAGTTGTTTTGATGGTAAATTCAATTCCTAGTTCAGTTAATAGCTGTTTTCTTCTAGGAGATGCCGATCCAAGAGTTATAGTGTAGTTTTTTAATTTTTCTATTAGCATCAATTTTTAGTATAAGAAGTAGAATAAAGGAATAGATAAAATTCCAACTAGCATAATTATTTTACAAAGTGTACTTGAAAAGTGGAAATCTGATTTTGACCTTGATTTTATCATCCTGATTATCAAGATGACAAGTAAAATCTGAAGAAAGAATGTATACAAAGCTGTAATAAAATTTTCCTGCCAAGCACTTCCACTAACAGACAAATTGTTGCTTAAATTGTTATATTGAAAATATTGCAGATAGGCAATTCCAAAAATGGGAATTAAAATTAACAGTGCAATTATTTTTTTTGTTTTTGTTACCCCATAATTTATTGCAAGCGTATTTGCATTTATTTTTTTATCTCCTTCAATATCTTCTAAGTCTTTAATTATTTCTCTTATTAAAGTGGTAATAAATGAGAATCCAGCATAAAAAAGAATGATATAGAAAATAATTTTAGAACCATTTTCATTTTTAATTCCGACAGGAATCAAATCAAATAACGCTAGAGCAATAATACTTAAGGCGGCTAAAAAAGCAATCTGAAGGTTGCCAATTAAAAAAGAAGCTTTATACTCCTTAGAGTATTTCCATAGACTAAAAACAAAAAAGATAAAAATACATCCAAACCACAATTTATTTACTTGATAAGATACATAAAAACCACTAGTTATTCCTATAATATTAAGTATGTAATATGCTTTAAAGGAAAATTCCTTGCTTATTTTATTTTCAATAATTCTTGTTGCAGGTTTATTGATTTTATCTATTTCAAGGTCATAAATATCATTAATAATATATCCGCCAGCTGCAATAGTTACAAGAGCAAGTAAATAGATGCCAAAATCAATATTTGATAAAGCTGAATGATTCAAGTAGGAGTTAATAAGAAAAACCTTAATTACTGCTTGTATTAACACAATGATTAATAAGTTTTTAAATCGAATTAAGCCAAGAAAAGAAGCCAGTTTATTCATTCTTTTCGATTATTGAGTTACTAATTAATTTATAGATTTCTTTTGTTTTTTTATCTGATAAATTGTTAATGTGATTTTGAATAACTTTCTTGTCTTTTCTTTTTGCAGGGCCAGTCTGTATTTGTGATGGGTTGTTTTTGTTAAGTTTTATTACGGTTTGATTGATTAGTGGAAGTAATAGTTTAAAATCAATATCTGATTTAGCTAAAATGGTATAAGCAAGTGAAAACATATGATTGGTAAAATTACAAGCAAAAATAGCGGCAATATGTAGTTGCTTTCTTTGCTCAGAATTTATTATCATTACTTTTTTAGACAAGTTGTCCCCAATATTAAGTAGCTCATTTTCAAATAATTTATTATTTGCTTCAATACAAATAGGGGTTTTAGAAAAATTTAGATTTACCTCTTTATTAAATGTTTGCAAAGGATAGAAAACACCATAATTTTCAAACTTCTCATTAAAAACCTCTAATCCAATACTTCCTGATGTATGGATAATATTATTGAGATTTAATTGCTTTATTACAGATCCTAATGCATCATCTTTTATAGATACTATATAAAGATCAGCATTCTTTAGCTTATTTAGAGCGTCTGTAGAGGTGCTATCTAACTTTTTGGCAAGTATGTCTGCATTTTTTAATTGTTTGCTCCATACTTGTTTTATATTATATCCGTTATTTACAAGAGATAATCCTAAATGTGTAGCCACATTTCCTGAGCCAATTAGTACAATATTTTTCATCTAAAATAATGAGATACAAACTTAATAATAATTCGTAATTTTGCCGCATAATTCTTAGATATGATAAATAGGATAATAAAGTTTCTTACTTCAATGCAGATAATGACTCTGCTTATCTTATTATTTGCTTTTTCAATTGGTTATGCAACATTTATTGAAAATGATTTTGGTCGATCAAGTGCAAAATCACTTATTTTCAGTGCTTGGTGGTTTGAAGTGCTTTTGGCTCTTCTTGTTTTCAATTTAATTAATAATCTGATTAAGTTTAAACTTTTTAGATTAGAGAAAATAGCTGCTTTAACTTTTCATTTGTCATTTATTCTTATATTGTTTGGAGCTGGAGTTACTAGATATATATCATATGAAGGAATGATGCATATTAGAGAAGGAGATGCAACAAATTTATTTATATCTGACGATACATTTCTGCAGATTCATATTGATGATAGATTGCATCAGTATAAGTATGACAAAAAATTATTTCTATCAGGAATTACAAATAATAATTTTGATATAAATGTAAATTTTAAAGATAATGATATTAGTATAGAATCTGTTGCATTTTTGCCAAATGTAAAAGACTCTTTGTTTGTTGGTGTTGAAGATGGAAATCAGATATTACATCTTGTAGTCCCTGGTATAAATGGGATGCAAGATGAATTCTTAAATGATCGCCAGCAACAGATCATAAAGGGAGAATATTTTACATTTAATAATCCTAAAATTGGTGCTATAAATTTTTACTCTGATTCAGAAATTATCAAATGTAATGCGCCTTATAGCGTTTCAACAATGAGTATGCTAACTCGTGATGTGCATGAACACGATTCTCTTAGTGACTTTATTTTGAATAAGAAAACATTACATACAGCAAATGGATTAAACTTTGTACTTAAGGATATTCTTACTAAGGGAAAGATGATTCCAGTAAGTACTTCAAATGTCATGATTGATGGGAATGAAGATGCATTAATTCTTAATGTTATCGCTAATGGTGAATTTAAAGAAGTTATCTTGTATGGTGGAAAAGGTTATGCAGGTTCTGAAGAGGTCTTTGCTATTCAACATTTAAACTTTAAATTAAGTTATGGGTCAAAATATTATACTACTCCATTTAGAGTAAAGTTAAGGGATTTTCAGTTAGAAAGGTATGCTGGATCCATGAGCCCAAGTTCATATGCAGCTGAAGTTTCTATTTTAGATGGAGAAACAGCTTCTGACCATAGAATATACATGAATAATGTATTGAATTACAAAGGATACCGTTTGTTTCAATCCTCATATGATAAAGATGAAAAAGGCACAATTTTATCGGTAAATCATGATTGGTGGGGGACTCTTATTACTTATATTGGTTATTTTCTTTTAGGTCTTGGTTTTATTTTGGTTTTTGTTACTAAACAAACAAGATATAAAGCCCTCTCAGAGAAGCTGAAGAAGCTTAGTGCTATAATTATTTTGCTATTTATAATGAGTACATCTGCCTTTGCAGATGATAGTGCATCTGCAACTGAAGATTATAGATTTAATTTTAATCATATCTCAAGGTTTGATGCGCTTGTAGTACAAGACAATGGAGGAAGATTCAAGCCAGTGCATACAGTGACTTCAGAATATCTTAGAAAGATTTATGGGAAAGATAATTTTGAGGATCAATCAGCTACAGAAGTAATCCTAGGAATGATGTATAACCCAGTTAGTTGGAGTAAAAAACCAATTGTGAAGGTTTCACATACAAAGTTAAGGGCCTTACTTTCCAGTACTGATTTGAATTCAAAGTATATAAGAGTTTCATTTAATGATTTTTTTGATGCAAATGGACATTATCTTTTAGCAAAAGATATAGAATCAGCTTATGAGAAGCTACCTAAAGATCGTGATCAGTACGATAAAGATTTAATTAAGGTAGATGAAAGAGTAAATATTTGTTTTGCAGTTTATGGGGGTGGGATTTTTAGATTCTTTCCTTTGCCACAAGATTCTAATAATACATGGTTAACTTACATTCAATCCGCTGAATTTGAAGGTAATGATTCTCTTTTTGTTGCAAATATAATTCCCATGTATTTTAAAGGAGTACAAGAAGGTTTAGAAACAAATAACTGGGCAACTGCTGATACTATTATTAATTATATCCAAAAATTTCAGTTAAGATATGGAGGCGACATGTTGCCAGCACAAACTAAAATAGATGTAGAAATTATTTACAATAAACTAAGTGTATTCTCTGAATTATTTATGTATTATTTTTTAATAGGAGTGCTTTTAATTATAGTAATTATTATTAGTTTATTTAATGATGCTAAATGGTTAGCTCTGGTTATTCAGCTGTTTAAATGGCTAATAATTTTTGGGTTTGTTGCTCATACAGCTGGATTAGCATGTAGGTGGTATATTTCAGGGCATGCTCCTTGGAGTAATGGTTATGAATCTATGATTTATATAGCTTGGGCTACCATATTATCTGGAATTATTTTTTCAAAAAGATCTGTCCTTACTTTGGCTGCCACTGCTGTTGTATCAGGGTTACTTTTAATGGTAGCACATCTTAATTGGCTTGATCCAGAAATAACTAATTTAGTTCCAGTACTTAAATCATATTGGCTGATGATTCATGTTGCAATTATTACAGCATCTTATGGCTTCTTTTCTTTAGGAGCAATTCTTGGCTTAATAGCTCTTTGGCTTATTATTTTCACTAGTTCAACTAATAAATTTAAATTG
>JAYZYW010000058.1:0-20036 GCA_036139835.1 Bacteroidota bacterium | reverse complement strand
ATTAGTATACTGGACTCAGCCAACAGTAAGAGTAGAAGGTGGAGACGCTATTACTAACTTAGATGTTTATCCTAACCCATCAAGAGATGTGTTTAACATTTCCTTTACAAGTGAAACTGTACAAGATTTAAGAGTTCGAGTACTTAATGTAGTAGGAGAGGAACTGATAGAAGATAACCTGCAAGAATTTGTAGGAGAGTATGTTAAGTCTATTAATCTAAATAAATACACTAAAGGAATTTACTTTTTAGAAATAGAAACAAATGATGGAGTGATTAATAAGAAATTAGTTCTTCAATAAAACAAAACATTATGAAAAAACTACTACTTATATTACTTTGCTTTCCACTACTTTTTAACTCTTGTAGAGAATGTCAAGATTGTACATTAACGTTCGAAACAGAATATGACACGAATGTGTTAGATAGTGTTGTTCAGAATTGGGAGAATTCTTATGATGATATTCCATCTTGGCTAGATAGTTCTGTTAATTATTTAGATTGGCATGAATATACTAGTCTTAAGTATCCATCTTTAAATCAAGAGGAGAGACAGTGCCAACCAGATTTAGGAGAGAATATCGGAGGATGGGAAGACGAAGTTTGGGCTGTGGATACTATGGACAATTGGATGTATATAGGCAGGTTCTATTATCATTGTAAATAGAAAAATAGATTAACAAAAAAATAAGATTATGAAAAAACTACTACTTATATTAACTAAAAAGACAACAATGAAAAGATTTTTTTTTATTAGTTTCTTATTTACAATGTCAAGTTGTATGTCATTGCATTCAGGATATATTACAAACTCAGTTGCTTTGTCATCTAATAACTTTGAATATTTAAATCAATCAGTTACTGGTACTAGTGAAGTAGTTTATGTTTTAGTGTTGGGTGGATATAATAAGAACGCATTAGTAACCGAAGCATTTAATGATATGAAAGAAAAATATCCTCTAAATAACAACCAAGCATATACTAACCTTGCAGTTAATTTCAAACATAGCATTATGGTATTTGGGTTTTTTAGAGAAATAAAATGTACTATTTCTTCTGATATAGTAGAATTTCAATAAACTAAGATTTACTTTTCATGATATTCTCATAAGCCTCCTGAACAAGTAGAAATTTTTCTTCTGCAAGTTTTAGAATATCTTTACTAACGCCTTGCAATTTATCGGGATGATATTTTATTACCATCTTTCTATGGGCTTTCTTAATTTCTTCATCTGAAGCATTCTTTTCTATCTCAAGAATCTTAAACCATTTTTCTAACTTATTTGTGCTATTTTGAGTTATAAACATTGACTGAATAGACTCGAAATCATATTGATTGATGTTTAAATAGCCTGCAATTTTATTTATTAACGCAATTTCAGAAGAATGTATTTCATTATCACTTGCTGCGACTCCAAAAAGAAAATGGATAATTTGTAATCTAGAAGGGTGATTTACACAAGAATTTAGTTGCTGACAAACAGGGCGTAATTGAGAGGATAATGATTGCTTATTGAGTTTATTAAAGATCTCAAAATATTTGTTTGCTTTCTGAGCCCCAAAAGTATTTACAAAGAATCGCTTAACATACTCTAGCTCAACTTTTAATATCTTACTATCAGATTTAATAACTAATGACGATAATATTAAAAGAGAAAGTTCATACGCCTTTTGTTGATCATTTTTTCCATCAAAAAAACTCTTGCCAATATAATAGCCAATTATTGCTCCAATTGGACCTGCAAAAAACCATCCCGCTCCTATTCCTACCCATTTTCCTAAAGACATAAATATTAATTTAGTATGCGGTGAGGAAGGGGTTACAATTCAATATCCCTCCACTTATCCACAAGTTTGCAAATATCACCTTTTTTATGATAAGATTGATTATGGATTCATTAAGAAATAACTTTTAATCTAATTAAATCTTTTTAATATAGAATGAATCTGCCTAAGATAGGCATCACCAAATAAATTGGCATGTACAAGTAATGGGTATAAATTCCAAATATCAACTCGTTCCTCCCATTTCTCTATCAAAGGGAATTCCAAATTATAAGAAACATAGAACTCCTTTGGAAATCCACCAAATAGTTTAGTCATCGCTATATCAACTTCTCTACTTCCATAATAGATAGACGGATCAATCAAAGCTGGCTCTCCATTATTATTCACCAAATAATTGCCATTCCACAAATCTCCATGAAGCAATGAGGCGGTTTCTAAAGGAATAATATTTGGAAGTAATTTGAATAACTTGTTAAAATCAGAAGAAATATTAACAGATAACCTTTTCTCTAATGTTTTCACTTGTGGTAATATTCTGCAATTTATAAAAAAATCTAATGAGTCAAAATGAAATGTGTTTTCTTGTGGCAAAGAACCTATATAGTTATTGTATCCTAAACCAAATCTTTCTTCAAAGTTTCTATGAAGCGCTGCTAATTTTTGGCCAAATAATTTCCAGAAATTATTTTTTTGATTATCTGGTTCTATAAATTCCATAATTAAATAATATGTTTCTTTGAATTTATTGCAAATTACAACTTTTGGTATATGAAAAGTATTTGTTGATCTTAATGTGGCTAATCCTTTTTTTTCTAAATCAAATAAGTCTATATCTGAATTGATTTTTATAAAATAATTGCAAGACTTAGTTGTTATTTTAAATGCTTGATTTATACTTCCTCCATACAATTGATTTAAAGCCAGTATTTTAAGATTTAATTTTTTCTCAAGATGATTAATAAAATCTTTTTTCATTATACAAGTATATAAATAAAAAGACTAATTACAATTGCAGAGATAATTAGTAAAGTAGCTGCGGTGAGGAAGGGATTCGAACCCCCGAAACAGTTTCCCGTTTACACGCTTTCCAAGCGTGCGCCTTAAGCCACTCGGCCACCTCACCAATAAAGTTCACAAATCTAAAAAATTAGTTGCTAATTTCTCCTCTTAAATTTCTTTGTAATTCAGTTTTTATTTCATCATCACTAAACTCTTTTCCTAAAAGAAACATTAATTTGGTAATTGCTGCTTCTGTGGTCATGTCTTTGCCGCAAATAACACCTGATTTCCCAAAAGGCTCGCTTGTTTCATAGTGTCCTAAAACAGCACTTCCATGTAGACATTGTGTAATATTTACTAATATTTTCCCCCTCTTAGTTGCCTTATCAAGCAAATGAGAAAATTCTGATGAGGTTGATGCATTTCCTGTTCCAAAACTCTCAATTATAATCCCTTTAGCACTATCAAAAACAGCTTCTATAGTAGCGATAGTAATTCCAGGAAACAGCTTTAAAATAGCCACATCATTTGAAATATGTGTATGAGTTTTAAATACTCCAGTTACCTTATTCAAGGAATTTTTGTATTTGATATTCACTCCAGCCTTTACCAATATTGGAAAGTTAGGAGAACGAAAGGCTTCAAAGTGCTCTGCATTTACTTTTACCGTTCTATTACCCCTGTAAAGTTGATCTTCAAAATAAATACAGACTTCATTTATTTTTTCTGAAGCAGCAATTTCAACTGAAGTAATTAAGTTTTCTTTTGCATCTGTTCTCCTTTCTCCAATTGGAATTTGAGAACCCGTAAGTATTACTGCTTTCTCCAAATTTTCTAACATAAAGCTAAGGGCTGATGCAGTATATGCCATGGTATCTGTGCCATGCAAAACCACAAAACTATCATAAGCAGTATAGTTATTTTTTATCAGATTTGTAATTTCAATCCAATTATTAGGGCTCATATTACTGGAATCAATCGGTTTTTTTGTGCTGATATTATCTAAATTCATCTGTTCATTTTTCAGCTCAGGAATTTCTTCTAGGAGTTTGTCAAAGTTAAAAGGAACAAGTGTATTTTTAACTTTATCTTTTATCATTCCAATGGTCCCACCAGTATAAATTAATAATATTTTTTTCTTCATATTCTAAAAAGATTTTTTGCGTTTTTAGTGGTTGTTTTTGCCACCTTTTCAATGCTTATGTTGTGTACTTCTGCTAGTTTTTCTGCAATATTTATAATATACTTACTTTCATTTCTTTTTCCTCTAAAAGGAGCAGGAGCAAGGTAGGGCGCGTCTGTCTCTAAAATTAAATGCTGTAAGTTGATTTCTTTTATGGTATGTTCCAACCCTGAGTTTTTGAATGTTAACACTCCTCCAATTCCTAGATAAAATCCCCCTAGATTGATTACTCTTTTGGCATCTTCATTGTTTCCTGTAAAGCAATGAAATACACCTCTTAGAGTTTTATCATTTAAGCTCTCAATTATTTCAATGGCTTCATTAAAGGAATCTCGCACATGAATTGCAATAGGTAATTGGTGTTTTTTTGCTAATTGAACTTGATGAATAAATGCCTTTTTCTGAATTTCAAGTGTAGTTTTATCCCAATATAGGTCTAGTCCAATTTCTCCTACTCCAGTGTATTTTTCTGTGGCTAACTCTTTATCTACATGAGCAATTTCAGCCTCATAATTTTTTTCTGTTACATCACAAGGGTGCAATCCTATCATTGGATAACAATTATTTGGGAATTCATCACAAAGAGCAAGCATTCTTTCGGTGTAATTACTTGATATATTTGGTAGCAAAATAGTATTAACTCCTACGGCTATCGCGTCAGCAACAACTTTTGACCTGTCTTGGTCAAATTTTTTGCTATATAAATGGCTATGTGTATCAATAAATTGCATGAGTGCAAAACTAGGATAAATTTCTTAGTTTTACCATGTGCAAGAAACGCTTAAAATATTAGTTGTAAGATTTTCGTCAATTGGAGATATTGTGCTTACAACTCCTGTTGTAAGAATGCTTAAAAAGCAGTTAAATGCTGAGGTGCATTTCCTTACAAAAGCACCTTTTATAGTCCTTTTTAAAAACAACCCAAATGTGGATTCTGTTTTTCAAATTAACAATTCTATTAGAGAGGTGATATCTGATTTAAAAAAGGAGAAATATGATTATGTAATTGATTTGCACAATAATTTGCGAACTAAAATTTTAAAACTTAGATTAGGAGTTACTGCTAAAAGTTTTAATAAAATAAATTGGGAAAAATTTTGTTTAACAAGTTTTAAAAAAAATATTTTGCCTGATGTTCACATAGTTGAAAGGTATTTAGATACTGTGAAATTTTTAGGTGTTGAAAATGATAAGCAAGGCTTAGATTTCTTTTTGTCAGAAAATGATAAAGTGGATCTACGAACTTTCCCAAATAATTATATTGCCTTTGCAATTGGGGGACAGCATGCAACTAAAATTTTGCCCACCAAAAAGATAATTTCAATTTGCCAAAAATTGAATAAACCAGTAGTCTTAATTGGGGGATCTGATGATAAATTAAGAGGTGAAGAAATTACCAATGCATGCTCAAAGGTAGTAAATACTTGTGGTAAATATTCTTTATTACAATCGGCCTTTCTAATCAAAGAAGCAGGCTTGGTGATAAGTCATGATACTGGAATGATGCATATTGCAGCAGCTTTTAGAAAGAAGATATTTTCAATTTGGGGAAATACTATCCCTGAATTTGGAATGTTTCCTTATATGGCTAATGAGAAATCTAAAATAATTGAAGTAAAAGGGTTAAGCTGTAGACCTTGTAGTAAGATAGGTTTTGACAAATGCCCAAAAGGACATTTTAAATGTATGCAAGAAATTGATGAAAATTTTTTTTTAAGCGAATAAAGCTTTTAACTCTGAGGCATCACTTGCCTTTAGTTTCCCTGCTAAAATAAGAGAAAGCTGCCTTCTTCTGAGCGCTCCATCAAACCGTTTCTTTTCTAATTTTGTTTCTGGAATTACTTCTGAAACTTTTGTTGCTTTCCCCATAGCATCAACCGCTACAAATGTATAAATAGCTTCATTGCATTTTGTTTTATTGCCAGATAAGGTGTCTTCAATCCATACATCAATAAATATTTCCATAGATGAAGAAAAGGCCCTGGAAATATTTGCCTCAAGGGTTACAATGCTTCCTTTTGGTATTGGCTGTTCGAAAGAAACATTGTTAACAGCAGCTGTTACACAAGTTCGGTTGCAGTGTCTGTGAGCTGTGATGGCAGCAGCAATATCCATCCAATGCAATAGCCTCCCCCCCATCAAATTGTTTAGGTTGTTGGTGTCATTTGGCAAAACAATTTCCGTTAAAATTGCTTTTGATTGACTTGGCGTTTTTGAGCTCATATATTATTTAGTAAGTAACCAAGCTTCCGGATTTTCTTGCTTGATTTTATTAAGCGCTAAAATAGCTTTTTCTCTGTTGTGAAAATAATTATAACTCACCCTTAAAAGAGGCCCTCCTTCTACAATTTCAGAATTGTAGTTATTATTATTAAGTGTATTAAGCATTTTAATTGCGTTCTTTTGATTCGCAAAAGCTCCAGCAATTATGTAATAAGTTTTCTGAGGAATAATTGTTGAAGACACTTCTTCTTCAGGCAGTTCAATTTTCGGAACAGGTTTCACTTCAATTTTTAATGTTTTTTCGACATTACTTTCAGAAATTTCTTCAACTATTTTAGTCGGAGTAAATGGATTTAATGTTGCCATTTGAGCATACACATTATTAATTTTTTCTTGTTGCGAGATGCTTAAATAAGAAAGTGCTACTAATGGAATAATTATTGCTGCAGCTCGTAATAACATCTTAGGATTTCTGTTTGTAGCTTTTATTGTTTGTGCTGTTATTTCTACTTGTTTTTCAATTTTATTTTTTCTTAGAATTGCTTTATTGTAAGTTGGCTTCATCCCAAAAACATCCAAACTGTAATTTGTTGAGCTATCTTGTAAAAAGATAATATTTCCTTCTTTCCCAATTGTAAATAATCCAATTTTAGCGATTCTTAATACTTTTGAAGTAGAGAGTTTAGTATTGCTTTCATTTGAAAAAATTTCAACATTTTTTTTCGCAATTTTTTGTGTAACCCCTTCTTGATTTGCAATATGCGCAATAAGTAAACCATCATTTGTTTTAAGGTTAGGATTAAATAAAATCTGTTTTGATGGAGGAGTTAATGCGCCAGTAGTTTTATTTAATTGAGCTGATTTTTTATTTCCTACAAAACCTCCAAATTCTGGGACAATTACACAGTCATGTAAAAAAAGTAATTCAGAGATATAATGTTCTACTGATTTATTCATATGTGCGAAATTAAACATTTTATCTCATTTGTTGTTGGATTTTTTCAATATCCTCAGGGGAGTCAACTGAAAGTGTTTGGAAATTACTAATTCCTACCTTAATGTTATAGTTGTTGTCAAGCCATCTTAGTTGCTCTAATTGTTCTCGTATTTCATTTTTACTTTGTGGTAATTGGCAGATTTTTTCTAAGATGTCTTTTTTATAGGCATAAATTCCAACATGTTTATAATATGTAGATTCAGTTGATATGTTTGAAATTTTTCTACAAAAATTTAGGGCATTTCCTTTTTTATCAAAAATAACTTTGGGTGTATTTTCATCTTCAACAATTGCCATATTATCAATTTTCTTTGCAAGTGTTCCTATTTGAGTTTTTGGATTGTCAAAAAGATGCATTATTTCATCTATTTGTAAGGGATTTATGAAAGGTTCATCTCCCTGGATGTTAATTACAATATCATATTGCTCTTGTATGTTATGTATTGCCTCATTGCATCTGTCTGTTCCTGATTGATGAGTAGTTGAAGTCATCATAACCTTCCCAGAGAAATCTACAATATGATTGTAGATTCTTTTATCATCAGTTGCTACAATTACATCATCAAGTAGATTGCATTTTTTACATTGCTCATACACTCTTTGGATCATACTTTTCCCGAAAATATCTACAAGTGGTTTTCCTGGAAATCGGCTTGATGCATAGCGAGCAGGAATAATCCCAATTACTTTCATGCTATATTTTAAGTGCTAATTGAAAAGCAAAAGTTCTTGGTGGCATCATGGTGGCTGGTCTTGTCATGTACTCTCTGTTAAGTAGATTATTTACTATAAAACCGAATTTTATCATATCATTAAATTGATATCCTATTCTAGCATCAACAATAAAATCTCCGTTCTTATACTTTTCTCTTGCTTGATTGATACCTGGGATTAATGCATCTTCAGAATCTCCTCCTATTAGCTCCTCAGTAAAGACTTTGTCAATATTTTTCATGAAATCATTATATCGAAAACTAGTGCCTACAGAAATACTTTTATAAATTAATTCAAGATCAGTTTTTGCAAGATGTTTATAGCGATATTTTAAAACTGATGGATCTGAACTACTATTAGTATAGGTCAAGCTGTCTATGTATTCTCCGTCAATATACATTGGGTCATCAAGAATTTCATACACTTTATCTGGCTCAAGACAAATAGAATTCATATATGTATATCCTGCTAGAACATTAATTTTCAAATCATTTGATATTTTTCCTTGTCCACTAATGCTTGCCTCTATACCCGAGACTTGTGTTTTTCCAACATTTACAGATTTAAATCCCAAGCCATAGAAATTTAATGAACCAGTAGGATTATTTGGATCTGGTTGGTTTTCGGCAAATTTACCAAATGTGAATTCCATCATATCATTGTACTGCATTAGAAATCCAGCAATATCCAGATATCCCAACCAGTTGTTAATTTTCAAGCCTTGTTTAACCCCTAGCTCTGTACTCCATCCACTTTCGGGTTTTAGTCCAGGGTTTGGATAAATTTCAAGGCCGGCTTGATTGGCGCTAATAAATAATTCTGCCATAGCTGGAAAACGAAATCCTTGCCCCCAAGAAGCTCTAAGATAAGTGGACTCAGCAGCTTGATAATTTATTCCAGTTCTAAATACAGGCTTGTTTGCTGAAAAATTATTTAAAGAATCTCCATTAATCACATATTTTTTTTCTGAGCCAACTGTAAAGCTCTCATATCTTGCCCCAAAAGATAAATTAACTCTATCTATTTTTTTGTCTACTTGAGCATATAATGAATGGTTCTTACGAGTATTATTTCCCTGAAAAAGATCAGAACGGGCATATACTATTTCGTTAGTAGTTCCTGTTGTAATTCGTAAGTTGTATTTTTTTAGATTTTTTTGCCATTGATAATCAGTATAATAAATCTCAGACTCGTTATCTTGTCCATCATCCTGTCCTTTTGTGCTGTTATCATTAACAACTTTCAGGTATCTTGTTCTAAGTGAATGCCGGTTGTTTCCTTTAATATATGTCATAAAAGGATCAACATTATAAGTGTCTCCATTAGTATTTGTAATCTCATCATCAAGTGGAATATAAGCTCTATCATATCCGTCCCATATTATTGCTGAACCTGTTGTTTGAAATAAGAAATTTGCATTTATACCATAAGAGAGCCCCTCAATTATATTGCTTTTATAAGTAGAATTTAGATTGAATCTTTTTCGTTCAGTTATTTCGTCTTTTCTATAGCCATCATCTGAAAAGACATTTCCACCAAATGACAAATCAAGATTGTTTAGCTTCATAGCTTGTAAAAATTCAATCCCCTTAAACGCCCGTCTTTTATCTCCATTCCAATTAAGTTCTGCTCTTTGAGCCTTATCAATTAATCCAAAATGCATATTTACTTTTGTGTAACCAGGCAAAACTTTAGAAATAAAAGAAGTTGTGTTTTTTTCAATGGCCTTTTGGTTTGGGAAAGCAGTACGGATATTAATTACTCCATTTAATGCAGAGGAGCCATAAAGCGCTGAAGCGGCACCTTTAATAACTTCAACTTGATGAATATTTTCAGTAGCAATAAGTTTCCATTGTACTTGCCCTGCATCTCCAGAAATAAGTGGCATATCATCTACCATCACCAACACTCTAGTCCCAGCCCCAAAACTCCAGCCGCTACCTCCTCTAATATTTGCTTGCCCATCAGTTATATTAACTCCCGGGACTTGATCCATTGCAGTTTGTATATTTGTTGTATTTTTATTTTCAATTAATGATGGTTTTATTACCTCCATTGACACGGTAATTTCTTGAATTTTTTGTTCGAATCTACCTGCGGAAATCACAACAGTACTTAATTGTTCGGATGATGGAGATAGTGCAATATTAATGGTTTTTATTTCATTTTTTTGCACAGTTATTGTTTTTACAATATCTTCATATCCGATATATTTAAAGCTTATTTTTTGTTCTCCTTCTTGTAGTTTCAATTGGTATTTCCCATCAATATCAGTAGAAGTACCACTTCCATTATTTAAAATTATATTTACTCCAATTAATGCTTCTTTCGTAGTAGCATCCGTTATTGTGCCGTTTATTGTTTGTGCATTTGCAATCTCAAAAAATATGATGCTAACCATCAACAGAGCATGAATCTTTCTCATAGACTTACTGAATTGTTTCTACAAAGATAAAAATTTGAATGACACTACAGGAAGATGAAATAAATATCAAATTGAGCCATTATTATTACTGATATTGCAGGAAATAAGTTGCTTACTCATTTTGGATATGCAATTAGTTTTTGCAAGCTGAATTTACTAGTTTTTTAGTTTTATTTTTAGTGAAAATGTAGAAGAAGAACATATAAAGTTATCACTCTTTAGAAAAATACTATACATTTGCTCAAATTTGCAACTTTAAAGATTAATTAAAATTAAGAGTAATGGAACAAAAGATTCGTGATTTTATGAAGGGCGTAATAGCGAAGAATCCAAATGAAGCAGAATTTTTACAAGCAGTAGAAGAGGTGGCAGAAGTGGTTATCCCTTTTATGGAAGAAAATCCAAAGTATAATAATAAAATGTTATTGGAAAGAATGGCAGAGCCTGAGAGAGTATTAATGTTCAGGGTACCGTGGTTAGATGATACTGGAAAAACTCAATTAAATAGAGGATATAGAGTGCAATTTAACTCTGCAATTGGACCTTATAAAGGCGGATTGAGGTTTCATCCATCAGTGAACTTATCTATTCTTAAGTTTTTAGGATTTGAGCAAGTTTTTAAAAATGCTCTTACCACACTCCCAATGGGGGGAGGTAAAGGAGGCTCAGATTTTAATCCAAAAGGAAAATCAGATAATGAAGTAATGAAGTTTTGTCAGTCTTTTATGATAGAGTTATGTCGCCATATTGGGACTAATACTGATGTGCCTGCTGGTGATATTGGTGTTGGGAGTAGAGAAATTGGTTTTCTGTTTGGACAGTACAAAAGAATAAGAAATGAATTTACTGGCGTATTAACTGGCAAAAGTATGAGCTGGGGAGGATCTTTAATAAGACCAGAAGCCACAGGTTATGGGACTGTTTATTTTGCTCAAAACATGCTATCTGTTAAAGGAGACTCTTTTTCTGGAAAAACAGTTGCAATTTCAGGATCTGGGAATGTGGCTCAATATGCATGTGAAAAAGCTACAGAATTGGGAGCAAAAGTACTTACACTTTCGGATTCTTCTGGTTATATTTATGATTCAAAAGGAATTGATGCTGAAAAATTAGCATTTGTAATGGATCTTAAAAATGTAAGAAGAGGTAGAATTAAAGAATATGCAAATAAATATGGTTGTGAATTTCATAAAGGAAGGCCATGGTCAATAAATTGTGATATTGCTTTGCCTTGTGCAACTCAAAATGAGCTGGATGAAGCAGAGGCTAAAACTTTGGTAGCTAACGGATGTGTGTTGGTTTCTGAAGGAGCTAATATGCCGTCCACACCTGGGGCAATTGCAGTATTTCAAAAAGCAAAAATTTTATTTGCTCCAGGAAAAGCATCAAATGCTGGTGGCGTGGCAACTTCAGGCCTAGAAATGAGTCAAAACTCACTTAGAATGAATTGGACTAGAGAAGAAGTAGATGTAAAACTAAAGCAAATCATGAATGATATTCATAGTTCTTGTGTGGAATATGGTAAAGAAGGGAGTTATGTTGATTATGTAAAAGGGGCTAATATTGCAGGATTTGTAAAAGTTGCAGACGCTATGTTAGATCAAGGATTAGTTTAGGAGGCAATATAATATCATAGAATAAAAAGGAGGCTTTTGCCTCCTTTTTATATTTTGTACTTTTACTATTCTAAAAAATAAATTTATGTTAGGAAAATTCCAACAACAAATACAAGAAGAATTAGCAACTATTAAAGATGCGGGGCTTTTTAAAAAAGAAAGAATAATTACTACTTCACAAGGATCGACCATTCGTGTAACCACTGGCACTGAAGTGTTGAATTTTTGTGCGAATAATTATTTAGGATTGTCTTCTCATCCTGAAGTGATACAAGCAGCAAAAATTGCTTTGGATACTCATGGTTATGGAATGTCATCTGTGCGTTTTATTTGTGGCACCCAGGACATTCATAAGAATTTAGAAGCAAAAATTTCTGACTTTTTAGGAATGGAGGACACTATTTTATATGCAGCAGCTTTTGATGCTAATGGCGGACTATTTGAGCCTTTATTTGGCACAGAAGATGCAATTATTTCTGATTCTTTAAATCATGCTTCTATTATTGATGGGGTGCGTTTGTGTAAGGCAGCTCGCTATACTTATGCAAATAATAATATGGAGGATTTAGAGGCGCAACTAATCAAAGCACAAGAGCACAGAAATAGAATTATAGTTACGGATGGAGTTTTTTCTATGGACGGTAGTTTAGCTCAATTAGATAAGATCTGTAATTTGTCTGAAAAATATGATGCCATAGTGATGATAGACGATTCTCATTCTACAGGTTTTGTTGGGAAGACAGGCCGAGGAACACATGAGCATTGCGAGGTGATGGGAAGGGTTGATATTATTACATCTACATTAGGAAAGGCATTAGGAGGTGCAATGGGAGGTTTTACTTCTGGGAAAAAAGAAATTATCGATATGTTACGCCAAAAATCTCGCCCTTATTTGTTCTCAAATTCATTAGCTCCATCTATTGTAGGAGCTGCAACTAAGGTGATTGATTTGTTGAGCGCAAGTTCAAGATTGAGAGATAAATTAGAAGAAAACACAAAATATTTCAGAGAAAAAATGACTAAGGCTGGTTTTGATATAAAAAAAGGAGTGCATGCAATTGTTCCCGTGATGCTATATGATGCAAAGCTTTCGCAAACTATGGCAGATAAATTGCTAGTAGAAGGAATTTATGTAATTGGTTTTTTCTTTCCAGTTGTGCCTAAAGGGCAGGCAAGAATTAGAGTTCAAATTTCTGCAGGGCATAGCCGTGCAGATTTGAATAAGGCAATTATAGCTTTTACTAAGATTGGGAAGGAGTTAAACATCATAAAGAATAATAGGGAATAATATTTTGTTGAAATAGAAAAAAGTGTAATTTTGCACCCCTTTTATAAAGGGATTAAAAATATATATCGTGGATACATTAAGTTACAAAACATTGTCAGCAAATAAAGAGACTGCGGCCAAAGACTGGTTTATTGTTGATGCTGAAGGACAAACGCTAGGAAGAATGGCATCAAAAGTTGCTAAAATTTTAAGGGGAAAACACAAAACTAATTTTACTCCTCATGCCGATTGTGGTGATTATGTGATCATCCTGAATGCAGGTAAAATTGTTATGTCAGGAAAGAAAATGACTGATAGAGCAATCTTTTCTTATACAGGCTATCCTGGCGGACAAAAAAGAGTTTCTCCTGCTGAAATGTTAGCTAAAGACGAAACGTCTGTAGTAAGACATGCGGTAAGAGGGATGTTACCTAAGAATAAATTAGGAGCTGCTATCTTAAGAAATTGCTATATATATGCAGGTTCTGAGCACGACCAGGAGGCTCAAAAACCAAAAGCCCTTAACTTAAACGACTTGAAATAAACTATGGATACAATTCACACAATCGGTAGAAGAAAGGAGGCTGTTGCAAGAATTTACTTATTAAAAGGTAAAGGCAATATTACTGTAAACGGGAAAGATTTTAAAGATTATTTTCCTGTTGATACTATGCAGTATAAATTAGAGCACCCATTTAAAACTGTAGATTTATTAGGAAAGTTTGATGTAAAAGCAAATGTTGATGGGGGAGGTACTACTGGTCAAGCTGAGGCGATACGTTTAGCAATTTCAAGGGCTTTATGTGAATTAGATATTGAAAATAGGCCTGCTTTAAAGTCAGAGGGATTATTAACAAGAGACGCGAGAATAGTTGAACGTAAAAAACCTGGACAGAAAAAAGCAAGGAAGAAATTCCAGTGGGTTAAAAGATAGAAATAATAAATGTTTAGCATCTAAACTGCGAGGACAAGTAAATTACTTCTACCGGGCAGTTGCTTAACGAAAAAAGAAAGTAAACATGGCAAGAACAAATTTCAAAGAATTATTAGAAGCAGGTGTGCATTTTGGTCATCTAAAGAAAAAGTATAATCCAGCAATGGCTCCTTATATATTTATGGAGCGTAATGGGATTCATGTTATTGATCTTAATAAAACGGTAGCAATGATTGAGGATGCAGCAGCAGCAATGAAACAAATAGCAAAATCTGGAAAAAAGATTTTATTTGTTGCTACAAAAAAACAAGCGAAAGGTGTTATTGCCGAAACTGCACAAGCACTTAATATGCCTTATATTACTGAGAGATGGCCAGGGGGCTTATTAACTAACTTTGCTACTATCCGTAAGTCAATAAAAAAAATGCAAACAATTGATAAGATGA
The DNA here is from genome assembly GCA_036139835.1 of Bacteroidota bacterium. Lineage (GTDB taxonomy): Bacteria > Bacteroidota > Bacteroidia > Flavobacteriales > BACL11 > BACL11. Next base: position 5,445 of record JAYZYW010000058.1, on the reverse strand, counting down.
AAGAAGACGGAACCTTTGATACTTTATCAAAAAGAGAAAGATTGCAAATTGACAGACAAAGAGCTAAATTAGAATTAAATTTGGGAAGTATTGTAAAGATGACAAGAATGCCAGAGGCAATCTTTGTTATTGATACAAATAAAGAGAGTATTGCTGTCGCGGAGGCTAATCATTTAGGAATTCGTTCATTTGCTATGACTGATACTAATACTAATCCTAAAATAATTGACTTTCCTATTCCTGCTAATGATGATGCTTCAAAATCTATTGAGTGCATTGTATCAATTGTTAAAACAGCTATTTCTGAAGGGCTAGAAGAAAGAGGAGCAGAGCAAGAGAAAAAAGATGAGAAGAAAAAAGAAAAAGCAAAGCAAATTTCTGAAGAAAAATAGTAGATAATTCTTATTTAAAAAGATAAAAATGGCAGATATTAAAGCGGCTGATGTAGCCAAATTAAGACAGCAAACAGGTGCAGGCATGATGGACTGCAAAATGGCATTAGTTGAGGTAAATGGCGATTTTGACGCGGCAATTGATGTATTACGAAAGAAGGGACAAAAAGTAGCTGCTAAGCGTGCCGATAGAGATGCAAGCCAGGGTGTTGCAATCGCAAAAATTAATTCTGATAATACTTCTGGTGTTGCAATAGTGTTGGCTTGTGAAACTGATTTTGTTGCTAAAAATGATTCTTATAAAGCGTTAGCAAGTGACTTTGCTGATATCGCTTTAAATTATAGCGATAAAGATGCTTTTATTGCAGCTGATTTTGGAGGCATGAGCGTTGCTGATAAATTAATTGAGCAAACTGGTGTTATTGGAGAAAAGATAGAAATTTCTGGATTTGAAAGAATTGAAGCAAGTTATGTTGGGTCTTATACACATGGCAGTAAGATTGCTGTCTTGGTTGGACTTGATAATGTTGTTGTTAATGCTGAGGAATTATCAAAAGATTTAGCCATGCAGGTAGCTTCAATGGGAGCAACTACTTTGTCTTATAAAGATTTTGACTCTGCGTTTATTGTATCTGAAACTGAAGCTAGAATTGCAGTAATTGAAAAAGATAATATTGAGCTTAAAAGATTAGGAAAAACATTAAAAAATGTTCCTAGATATATTTCAATGGCCCAATTAACGGATGAGATTATGGCTGAAGCAAAATCTGCTATTGAAGCAGAATTAGCAGCAGAAGGCAAGCCAGAGCATATTTGGGATAAAATTGTCCCTGGTAAGATAGATAGATTTGTTTCTGACAATACAACTTTAGATCAAGAGATGTGTTTATTAGATCAAAATTTTATAAAAGATGAAAATAAAAATGTTGCTGAGTATATTGCTACTTATGGAGATGTAGCAGTTTCATCATTTAAAAAAGTCTCATTAGGCTAATCTTTTTGCAACTAGAATTTATAACCACCCTAATTTTAAGGTGGTTTTTTTATGTATAAAAAATAATTTTCACTTTAAATCAATTAGTTATCTTTGAAAAACTTTTTTAATCTATGAAATATAAAAGAATACTTTTAAAACTTAGCGGAGAATCATTAATGGGTGATGGAGAATATGGTATTGATCCGAAAATGTTGAGTAAATATGCTAATGATATTAATGCTATTATTAAAAAAGGAGTTGAGATTGCGGTTGTAATTGGTGGAGGGAATATTTATAGAGGAATACAATCAGAAGGGGCTGGTTTTGATAGGGTGCAAGGTGATCATATGGGTATGTTAGCTACGATTATAAATGGGATGGCATTGCAATCTGCTTTGGAGTCAATAGATATTGAAACCAGACTTCTTACTGCTATAAGGATGGAGCAAGTTGCCGAACCATATATAAGACGAAAAGCAATGAGACATCTTCAAAAAGGGAGAGCAATTATTTTTGGAGGAGGAACTGGAAACCCATATTTTACAACAGATACAGCTGCTACTTTGCGAGCAATTGAGATAGAGGCAGATGTGATACTCAAAGGGACAAGAGTTGATGGGATTTATTCGGCTGACCCTGAAAAAAATCCTGCTGCCCGAAAATATGAGTCAATTAGTTTTGATGAAGCATTACAAAAAAAATTAAGTATTATGGATTTGACAGCATTTACGCTTTGTCAAGAAAATAATTTACCAATAAAAGTGTTTAATATGAATATAAAAGGGAATCTTACTAAAGTGTGTGAAGGGGAGAATGTAGGAACTCTTGTGAAATCTTCAATAGAATAAATTATGACAGAAGAAATTAATTTCCATCTTGATGTTGCAAAAGAAGCAATGGAAGAAGTAGTTGCACGCCTTGAAAGCGCTTTAGCTAAGATTAGAGCAGGAAAAGCAACGCCACAAATGCTAAGCACAGTAAAGGTTGATTATTATGGAGTGCAAACGCCATTATCACAAGCTGCAAATGTATCTACTACTGATGCGCAAACCATTTCTATTCAGCCATTTGATAAAAGCTTAATTGCTGAGATAGAGCAGGCAATTGTTGATGCAAACCTTGGGTTTAATCCTTCAAATAATTCGGAAAAAGTAATTGTTAATGTGCCTCCATTAACAGAAGAAAGAAGAAGAGATTTAGTAAAACAAGCTAAATCTGAAATTGAAAGCTCTAAAGTTAGCGTTAGAAATATTAGGCAAAAGACTAATGATGAGATGAAAAAATTAGGGAAAGAAGGTCTTTCAGAGGATCTTGTTAGAGATGCGGAAGGAGCAGTGCAAGATCTAACAAATACTTATTCATCAAAAATTGATTTTCTTTATTCTGCAAAAGAATCAGATATTATGACGGTTTAATTTTATGAAGAGTGACAATTATAAGGAACAATAAGCTCCCTAGAATTGTGCGATTTAAAAGTTAAACAAAAAGAAGAAAAATAAATGAAAGGAATAATTTTAGCAGGAGGATCTGGGACAAGATTGCACCCACTTACATTGGTAATGAGCAAGCAAATGATGCCAATTTATGATAAACCTATGATTTATTATCCATTATCTACTTTGATGTATTCGGGGATCAATGAGATTTTAATTATTTCTACTCCTCATGATTTGCCATTATTTAAAAAATTATTAGGAGACGGAAGTAGAATAGGGTGCAAGTTAGCATATAAAGTACAAGAAGTCCCAAACGGATTAGCTCAAGCATTTATTCTTGGAGAAAAATTTATTGGAAATGATAAAGTTTGTTTGATACTTGGAGACAATATTTTTCAAATGAAAATAAAGACTTTGCAAGAATGTAAAGATGTTGAGGGGGCCATAATTTTTGGCTATCATGTTCATGATCCTGAAAGATATGGGGTTGTAGAGTTTGATGAGAAATTTAAGGCGCTTTCATTAGAAGAAAAACCAAAACATCCTAAGTCAAATTATGCAGTTCCCGGATTGTATTATTATGATAATTCAGTAGTGAAAATTGCTAAAAATATACAGCCATCTGCTAGGGGAGAATATGAAATTACAGATGTAAATAAAGAGTATTTAAAAACAAAAGCTCTTGATGTACAGGTATTAGGAAGTGAAACTACCTGGCTAGATACAGGCACTTTCCAGTCTTTATTGCAGGCGAATCAATTTATACAGGCAATTGAAGAAAGACAAGGGAGAAAAACTGGCTGTATTGAGGAAGCGGCTTACAGAATGGGCTATATTGATGATGCCAAATTATTAGAAATTGCCAAACCATTACTCAAAAGTGGATATGGAGAATATTTAGTTAATCTTGTAAAAAAATAGTGAAAGATTTAACAGAGCTTGGAGAAATTGTTGAGAAAGAGATAAGAAACTTAACTTATCCCAAATCTCCTGAGCTACTATACGATCCCATCGAATATATTATGGGATTACAAGGAAAAAGAATGCGTCCAATGTTGGTTTTAATGGCTCATCAACTTTTTGACGAGAATTTAGAAAAAGCACTTGCTCCAGCGATAGCCATTGAGCTCTTTCATAATTTTACACTTTTGCATGATGATATTATGGATAATGCCCCCCTTAGGAGAGGTAGTCAAACAGTACATGAAAAATGGAATAGCAATGTAGCTATTTTATCTGGAGATGTTATGATGATTCAGGCTTATCAGTTGCTAGCAAAGGCAGATTTAAATAGTTTAAAAGAGATACTGGATGTTTTTAGTAAAGTAGCTGTGAAGGTCTGTGAAGGTCAGCAGTGGGATATGAATTTTGAGACTCAAGATAATGTCAATCTTGTTGAATATACAAAAATGATAGAATATAAAACGGCTGCACTTTTAGCAGCCTCTTTACAGATTGGCGCGATTACTGCTGGAGCTAATAAAGAAGAACAATATCATTTGTATGAGTTTGGTACTAATATAGGAATTGCATTTCAATTAAAAGATGATTTATTAGATGTATTTGGAAGCTCTGAAGCTTTTGGAAAACAAGAGGGGGGAGACATTTTAGCAAACAAAAAAACTTTTCTTTATTTAAAAGCCCTCCAGTTGGCAGATAATTTAACCAAAGGAAAGTTGCAAGCTTATTATACAACTAATGATGTCTCTAAATTAAAAGTTAAGACGGTTAAAGATATTTTTAAAAATTTAAATATTCAAAAACATACTATTAATATGATGAAGGCTTATTATACAAAAGCGATAAAGCATTTGAATGCTATTGATTCTAATAATAAAGATCCATTAGTTTTATTTTCCGAGAAATTAATGGAAAGGATTTCCTAAGGTGGCTAAATTAAGAATGTTAAATTTTCGACTTCTTATCCCAGTAATTTGGGTCTAAGGTTTTTGTTTTTTGATTCCAATAATCGGGAGTCACTTTCTGTCCTCCAGGGGTTTTTAGTTTTCTTTGGTAAACCCAAATAACATGATTAAAAACAACATTTGTTACTCCAATGGTAAAGGTAATGGGATCTTCGTCAGTCTTTCTTTTATCTTCTTCTACCTGAACCTCAAAATTATTAAAATTTAGAAGAGAAGTTAGAAACTTTATCCTTTCTTTTGTGCACCCTTTTTCTACAATGGTACACCTTACTTCATTGATTTCTTTTACGCTATGTTTTCCAATGTTTAAACTCATTATATTCCAAAAGACAAATTATTTATATACTCAAAAAGCTGTCCAAAAAATCCGACAACAAATATTCCAATTACGCAAATAACAAGAGCAAAACGCGAATAATTATCACTTTTAATTTTTGAAATTGGCGCATCATTTTTATTGATAAACATAGCTTTCACTACAACAAGATAGTAGTAAAGCGAGATCGTAGCATTAATTACTGCAATAAGTACCAGCCAATAATATCCTTGTTCAGCAGCAGCAGTGAACAAAAAGAATTTTCCAAAAAATCCTGCAATAGGAGGAATACCGGCTAAAGAGAAAAGTGACAACATCATGATTAAACTTAGCTTAGGATTTGTGTGATAAAGTCCATTGTAATCATCAATATTTTCTTTTCCAGAATAATCAGAAATAA
>JAYZYW010000057.1:0-26187 GCA_036139835.1 Bacteroidota bacterium | reverse complement strand
TATTTAAAACAGTAATCTCATTAGTATTATCAGGTGCAATTATATTCTTTTTTGCGGTATTGCTAGTAATAACTCTTATATCACTATAAATAGCAGAATTTCATTTACTAGATTAAATAACTTTAATATAACTGAATAGATTCCTAGTTACAAATTAGCATCTAACAATTCTCTGATTTCAGAAGAAGATGGTCTAGCAGCATTAGTAGAAATTATATTTCCTTCAGCATCAAATAGCATAAATCTTGGAATGCCAAAAATGGCATAATCTTTAGTGATTTTACTCCAGCCATCAGCCCATAATTGTACTCCCCCTAGTTCTTTTTCTGCTACCATCTTTTCCCAAGCTTCTTTGTCTTCATCAACTGAAACACTCATAAAAGTAATATTTTTATCATGATAATCTGCTTCCAATTTTTGTAAAGCAGGAATCTCAGCCTTACATGGTCCGCACCAAGTAGCCCAAACATCAACATAAATTAAGTCGCCATTAAAACTAGCAAGTGAAAATTCATTTCCATCTTTATCAGGATAAGTAAAATTAATGGCTGGTTCACCTACTTTTGGCATATTGTCAATTGCTGTTTTTCTTTCCAGCCAGCTACTAGCTGTCTTTTTGATTCTCTCTTTAGCCGTTATTATAAATTCTGTATCAATTACGTTGTTTAATAATGATTGAAAGGCTGTGGTATATTGTTCGGTCATTGTGTTAAAATCTATACTATTTAGTGAGTCAAGAGCAGCGTAGAAATCAAAGTTTTTAGATATTTCTTTTGTTTTCCACATATAAGTCTTTACGTTATCTGAGTATTTAGCTAACTTCTTGTGTCTTCCAATAAAATATTCAATGTTTTTATCAATATTAGTAATTTCATTATTGATAAATGCACTATCAGTGATGCCGTCAAACTTGTTAATAACAGCAGTCTTATAGTTGCTTAGATAAGCCTTATATTCTTCGCTACTACTCATATAATACACTTTCCCAAAAAAATCATTTTCTTCTTCTAGAAGATATTTTTTAGCTAAAAAAGAAGAAGGTAGACTTCCTTTATACTCAATAGTTTCATCAAATAGTTCAGTGTCAATTGTGAGATTTATTTTATCACCTGGATACACATACATGGCAGTTCTTTCAGGGCCATGTTGAAAGTTTAAATAAGCAGCTGAATCTAAATCAAACGAGATAGTAAAATGTCCGTTTGTATTTGCAGTAGTATAGTAAGCAGTGTCTTTGTTGATAAAACTGACTGATTCTCCTTTTAGATTGGTGATTTCACCTGTTATTGTTACTTTATTTGACTCTGTTTTTGTTTTTGTATTCATTGCAAAATAGATTCCTGCTAATACTATTAGCACAATGGTTATGATTTCTTTTGATTTCATAGTTTTCATAAATTAATTTGTTTTGGTAAAAATTCACTTACATCTCCGCCATTCTTTATAATATCACGAATGATAGTTGAGGAGATATGAGAGATTCCTGGAGGAGTAATAAGAAATATAGTCTCTATCTCATTATTCAGGTCATGATTCATTTGTGCAATATTTTTTTCAAACTTAAAGTCATGAGAATCTCTTAACCCTCTAATGATAAAATTTGCATTTTCCCTCTTACAAAGATCTACTGTTAATCCTTCATAGAATTTTACTTCAATTTTAGGATTATTGCCATAAATATCCTTTATCCATTGCATGCGTTCTTCAATTGAAAAGTATTGGTTCTTTTCGGAGTTAATACCAATAGCAATAATGATGTTATCAAAAAGAGGTAGAGCTCTATCAATTACCGATTGATGCCCTATTGTAAAAGGAGAAAACGAGCCAGGAAAAACTCCAATTTTTTTCATGTTTCAAAAGTAATCATTTAAAATGAAAAAAGACTAAAATGTACTTTTCCGTATTTTCTAACTTCAACATTATCATCATGAAATACAGTTTTTTTATCGTGTTCTATAATTAGTAAGCCATTTTTTTTTACGAGATCGTTTTTAATAACTACCTCTTTTAGCTCTTGGTAATTTTTATAACTATAAGGGGGGTCAGTAAAAATAAAATTGAATTGCTCTTTGCAATTCTGAGCAAATTTCAGTCCATCAGATTGTATAGCAGAAACATTGAGGTTAAAGTTTTTTGCAGTAGCTGTAATAAATTTAACACAATTAATATTATTATCTACTGCTATTGCTTTCTTCACTCCCCTTGATGCAAATTCAAGGGCAATATTTCCTGTTCCAGAAAACAGATCAAGTATATTCTTTCCTGTAAAAAAATACCTGCTATCAATAATGCTAAAAAGTGCTTCTTTTGCTTTATCGGTAGTTGGTCGTACAGTTAAATTATTTGGTGGGTTTATTTTTCTTCCTTTATGAGTTCCTGCTACAATTCTCATATTGTTTGACTAAATAATCCGTAAAACTGATGTTTTTTAAGCTTGTTAAATGCTGATGAGAAGGTTAAATTATTTGGCCTTGACCCAAAATCAATATTTCTGATATATTCGTATAGTAATTGATGGTTTTCATCTCCTTTTATAATCTCTCCATATAGCGTTACATTCACGGTTTCTGCATCTAGTTTTAACTGTTCAAAAGCAAATAGGGTAAAGTATAGAATATCTTCTTTGGTATCAAAGCTAAAAGAGTTATTAAAAATTAACTTGCCATTTTTAAATGCAGTAATATTTAAAATATTATCGTTTATATATAAGTAGGCATGATCGTCTTTATTATCAAATTTACTAAATTGCTTAACGAGTATTGATTGTTGCGCTTTTTGTTTTGCATTTGGGAAAAATGTAAAAACAATATCACTAATCACACTGGGTATAGTGTAAACAAGATGCGCCTTAATTTCTGTTAATGCATCAGTTTTTATGATATCATAAACATTACTGGTTAATTCCAGAATTTCTTTTGCGTTTTTTTTTAAAAATAGTTCATTTGGAACTAAGGCACAAGGAAAATTATTAAATGCAACTGTTGAAGATGCAAAGTTTAATTTTAAATTTTTTTCTCTATTTATGATGTTGATCATATCATCATTAACAATAAAATTATTGAAGTACTCAACATTATTTGTGGTACTATTAATTATGCAGTATGAAAAGTGTTTTAATCCAATTTGAACCGCAAGTTGATACTGTTCAGAGAGATCAATATTAAAAGTACTAGCTTGTATCTTATTCGCTTTTCCAGTTGCCATTTAAAGATGCTTCTGTCATAGATCCTACTTTTAAAAGCGCATCTAATTCATAGCTTTTATTTTTAGCATCTAATCCTGTAAATACAGTTTCATATTTAGTTGAAATTTCAAATACTTGAACGATTACATTTCCTTTTTCAACTTGTCCAGCATCTATATTATATATGACCTCAGAATGAGGTACAGTTATTAACATATTTATATCTAAAGGAAATGTATTTTTTCTACTATCCATATAAGCAGCATCAAATACAGTTTCTTTTGCTAGTACATAAGTAGTATCACGACTAATAATTTCTAGTTCAAGCGCCTCAGCTTCTGTTAATGAATCAGGAGTTTCTCCAACTGCATTTACAATAGCAATTGAATCGTTTTCTAAAAAATGAATTAAGCTTTTAAAATTATTAGCAAACTTGCCTTTAGTTTGCTTGTATTTTACTTGTACCTGTCTTAAGTCCTTTAGTTTTTGCACATTTTCAGCTATTCTAAGTTTTGCATTTTTATTGAATTCGACTTGACTGTTAATACTGTTGTATACAAAATAGGCTAATATAATATTTAAAGGTAGAAGGATAAGTGCAATAGTTTTTGCTTTCATATTCTAAGTTTTTAGTGTTGCAAATTTATAATTTTTACTTATATAACAACTGATGCGTATTAAAATTGTTTCTTTGTTGAAAATTTAAATAATGAAGAAAATATTGTCAAAAATTATTTTTTGGCTGATGGGTTGGGAAGTAATGGGCACTTTTGATTATCCTAAAAAATGTATAATTATAGCAGCACCTCATACTTCTAATTGGGATTTTTTTATAGGAAGATGTTATAGCTATATTAGTGGAGTTTCTCCTAAATATCTTATTAAAAGTTCGTTTTTTATTCCTGTTCTGGGAACTTTATTTAAATGTAATGGAGGCATACCTGTTTATCGTAATTCAAAGCATAATTTAGTTAATCAGATTGTAGACAGATTCAATAGTTCGGATAATTTTAGGTTAGGAATTGCTCCAGAAGGGACGAGATCAAGAGTAGAGAAATGGAAAACAGGATTTTATTATATTGCTCATAAAGCAAATGTTCCAATTTTACTTTTGGCTATGGATTTCAAAAATAAAAAAATAGGTGTTATTAATTCATTTATTCCTACAGGTGATATTGATAAAGACATGCTTTTTATTCAAAATGTGTTTAAAGATATAAAAGGAAAAAACCCTGAAAATTATAATTCGATTATTAGATAATATAATATTTTGAAAAGATGTTAAAAAAGACTGCACTTATTTTGTATTTAGCAATCAATTTGCTTTTTTAAAAGACTATTTTTACACCTTACTAAATTAATAATATGTCATCACAAGCAACACTTACTTTAGCTACTCTTGAACAAGCCCAAGAAATGGGGTTAAGACCAGAAGAATTTGATAAGATTAAAGAGATTTTAGGAAGGACTCCTAATTTTACTGAATTAAGTGTTTTTGGTGTGATGTGGTCAGAGCACTGTTCGTATAAGAATTCTATTGTTTGGTTAAAAACTTTGCCAAAGGAAGGCCCTCATATGTTGGTAGAAGCAGGAGAGGAGAATGCAGGCCTTGTTGATATTGGTGATGACTTAGCTTGTTGTTTTAAGATAGAATCTCACAATCATCCTTCAGCATTAGAACCTTATCAAGGTGCCGCTACAGGTGTTGGTGGTATTAATAGAGATATCTTTACAATGGGAGCTAGGCCAGTAGCTCAACTTAACTCACTAAGGTTTGGGAATATTGAGTTGGATAAAACAAAATGGTTGGTAAAAGGTGTTACTAAAGGGATTGGTGATTATGGCAATGCATTTGGCATTCCAATTGTTGGTGGTGAGGTTTTCTTTGATAATTGTTATAATACTAACCCATTAGTTAATGCTTTCTCAGCAGGTATTATGAAAAAAGGAAATATGATCTCAGCTACTTCATCAGGAGTAGGAAATCCTGTGTTTATAGTAGGGTCAAGAACTGGAAAAGATGGAATTCATGGAGCTTCATTTGCATCAAAGGATATATCTGAAGACTCAGTAAATGATTTGCCAGCTGTACAAGTTGGAGATCCGTTTCAAGAAAAATTGTTACTAGAAGCTACTTTAGAATTAGGAATGACTGATGCCGTTGTGGGGATGCAGGATATGGGAGCTGCAGGTATTACATGTTCTTCTAATGAGATGTCAGCTGCAGGGAAACACGGTATGGATTTGTGGTTGGATAAGGTGCCCACTAGGCAAGTAAATATGAAAGATTGGGAAATTCTTTTGTCAGAATCACAAGAAAGAATGCTTGTTGTTGTTGAAAAAGGTAAAGAAGATATAGTAAATGCTATTTTTGATAAATGGGATTTATCTTGTGAAGAAATAGGGATAGTTACTAAAGGAGAGAGAGTAAGATATTTTATGCATGGGGAGCTAGTTGGTGATGTCCCATGTCATGATTTAGTACTTGGTGGAGGAGCACCAGTTTACCACAGAGAATGGAGTGAACCAGCATATTATCAAGAATGGAAAAAATTTAATATTGAAAGTATTAAGCAGCCTATAGATTTGCTTGAGGTGGCTAAGTTCTTAACTGGTCATGAAAATATTGCATCAAAAAGATGGGTCTATGAGCAGTACGATTCTATGGTAGGAACGGTAAATATGAGTACTAATTATCCAACGGATGCTGGTATTGTAAATTTAAAAGAAACTAATAAATCTCTCGCAATGACGGTTGATTGTAATGCAAGAATGGTTAATGCTGACCCAGAGAATGGTTGTGCAATGGCAGTTGCGGAAGCTGCTCGTAATATTGTTTGTTCAGGAGGGATTCCATCTGCCATTACTAATTGTTTAAATTTTGGGAATCCTTATAATCCAGAAGTGTACTGGCAGTTTGTTGGAGCCATAAAAGGAATGAGCAAAGCTTGTAAAAAGTTTAGCACCCCAGTTACTGGTGGTAACGTTTCATTTTATAATCAATCGACAGTTGATGGTATTGAGGTTCCTGTTTTTCCAACTCCCACTATTGGGATGTTAGGTATTGTTGAGGATAAAAAACATATTACTTCATTAGCATTTAAAGGAAAGTCAGATTTAATTTATATGATTGGAAAAAGTACAAATGATATTTCTAGCTCTGAGTATTTAGCTTCTTATCATGCAGTAAAAGAATCTTCAGCTCCTAAGTTTGATTTAGATGTTGAATATGATGTGCAGCAAACAATTACAAAATTAATTAGAGCAGGTGTTATTGAATCGGCACATGATATTGCTGATGGTGGATTATTTATGACATTATTAGAAAGCTCATTTACTAATAATTTAGGATTTGAAATTGTAAGTTCTTCAGAAGTGAGAGAAGATGCTTTTTTATTTGGAGAGGCCCCATCTAGAGTGGTAGTATCGGTAACTGAAACTGGTGAAGATGCATTTTTAGATGTGTTAAAAGATTGCAAAACCCCATTTATATTGTTAGGCCATGTTACTAAAGGAAGGATTGCTGTTGATGACAAAAACTTTGGGAAGATTGATGAATATAAAACAATCTATAATAATTCGTTAGCAGTGAAACTGAACAAGTAAAACTGTTGCTTTTTAGAGTTTAACTAAGTCAAGTTTATAAAACTATCAGAAAGTAAGAATTAGTTTGGTGTTAATTTGCCTAGCAGTAAGGTAATTTGGAACGGCATATTGTCTTCCAGTAATATCAGCTACCCAAAGGTAAGAAACCGTATTGTTAATATCTAATAAATTAAATACTTCTGCACTAAGCCAGATACTACTAAAAATATTTAACCATTTTAATTTACTGTTTTTATCCTCCGATTTTAGTATTGCCGAAAAACCAATATCTACTCTCCTGTAATCAGGTATTCTTAATATGTCTTGGTGTTTTTCTCCTTTTGGAGGCCCAAATGAAAGTCCAGTACCATATATTAGATTTAAGTGCATTTTGTAATTTGGGTTACCAGGTATATAATCTTGAAAGAACATGGAAAAATTTACTCTTTGATCGGTAGGTCTAGGGATATATCCTGCTTCAGTTGTGCTTCCATCAGTATTGGTGATAAAATCTCCTATAATATCTTCTTCTGTTTTCATAACGGCTAAACTTATCCAACTTTCTACACCACTTACAAACTCTCCATTTATTTTCATATCAATACCACTAGCATAGCCATTTGACAAATCATTTGCTAAGTACTGAATGCGAACATTATTTACTTTGTAAGGAATTAGGTTCTCTAGATCTTTGTAGTACAATTCAGTTATCCATTTAAAGGGCCTTCCCCAACTGTAGAATAGATAATCGGCGCCTAATACATAATGCGTAGATTTTTGTGCTTTTATATTATGGTTTAGGGTTCCTTCAGGGTTGCGTAATTCTTTATAAAATGGCGATTGGTAATAAATTCCACTTGCTGCACGGAAAACGACATCTCTCTCCCAAAGAGGTGCATAGGCTAAGGATATTCTTGGACTCATTAATAATTCTTCATTATAACTCCAGTAGCTTCCTCTAGTGCCTCCATTTATTGTAAGGTTGCCTATGTCTTTAGAAACTTGCATATATCCTGAATTGCGGTAGGAAGATAAATTAATATGTGTTTTTAAAAGCTCATTCATAACGATTTGCTGATTAAGATTAGCATTACCACCAATATTATCATCAGGATGAGGAAAATTAAAAAAGGCAGAGTCAATCAAATTCCATTCTGATATTTTATCTTCAATTTTTTCCTTTTGAATTCTTAGACCCCAATCAAATCTTAAGGCTTCATTGTTGTAATTTCCTTTGTGTGAAAAATTGGTTACGGTTGCATTTAAGCTATTCCTAGCGTGATTGATGTATTTTCCAACACCTCGATCAAAGGATATATTCCCAAAATTCTCTGATCCCAAATTATTTTCTAACTGATAAAGCCAATATTCACCTAGTATGTCAAAATTTTCTTGTTCAAATGTTCGAAATGCTGAGGTGCTAAATTGCAATTGTAATTTAGTACTTGGTTGGTAGCTAGTACTTAGTGCTCCAAAATAAGTTTCGTATTTATCTACTTCTTGTCCTTCAAAATAGATAGTAAGTTTTAAGGCTTCATTTACTGTTCCAAATTCAGTATCTCTATTTTTTGGAACCATTTTATATTCGTTAGAACTGATGTTTCCTAAGAAACTAATTTTCCAATTGGTGTTTAATTCATAATTTATAAAAGTTTGAATATCAGAAAATTTAGGTGTGTAATCTGCTTCAGTGTCTAATGAGTTAAGTAAATACTGACTGGTTTTATGTCTAGCACCTATTAAATAGGAAAACCGGCCATTTTTAGTTATACCTTCAAAATGTGCAGAACCACCTAGTAAACTCAATTGTAAACTTGCTGCATTTTTTCTTGGTCTTTTGTAAGTAATATCTAGTACTGATGACATCTTATCTCCATATTTTGCATCAAACCCCCCTGCTGAGAATAATATACTCCCTACCATATCGGTATTTACAAAACTCAAGCCCTCTTGTTGCCCTGAGCGCACTAAGAATGGTCGATAAACTTCAATGCCATTTACATAAACTAGGTTCTCATCAAAATTTCCTCCTCTAACCGAATATTGTGAACTGAGTTCATTAGCTGAGCTTACTCCAGGTAAAGTTTTAAGTATAGCTTCAATACCGCCACTATTTCCAGGAAGAACACTTACATGTTTGGGCTTTATTCTGCTAAAACTTTCTTTTCTGCTTTTTTGATCGATTATTATTACATCTTCTAGTAGAGTTGAAGAAGATTTTAACTGAATATTTAAAGAATAAATTTGTCCCTTTTTTAGCATAGGGATTCTAATTTTTTCCATTTGGTATCCAATAAAACTATAAACAATTACTATAGATCTATTTGGAGGAATATCTAAATTATATTTTCCATTACTATCAGAAGTTACTCCTATATTTTGATTGAGTATTGAAATATTTACAGCAGGTAAACTATTATTTTGCTCATCAGTAATATACCCATTAATGGTTTGGCTATATCCTAAAACGGAAAACAATAAAAATAATGGAAGTAAAAGCCCTTTGTACATAGACTGCAAAAATAGAATTATGTAGGGTAATTAACTCAAAAAATGAATAGTTATTATATTTCTCTTTGTAAGGCAATATAGTTGATCTAGATTTTTATTATTATTATCTATTTTTACATATGTCTAAAATAATAGATTAACAATGAATAAAATACTTGTTTTATGTACAGGAAATTCCTGTCGTTCTCAAATGGCAGAAGGGTTATTATCTTTTTTTTCTCCAAATACTAGGGTCTATAGCGCTGGCACCAAACCAGAGAAAGTAAATCCTTATGCAATTAAAGCAATGGCGGAAATAGGCATTGATATTTCAAATAATACTTCGAACCATGTTGATGAGTATACCCATATTGATTTTGATTATGTATTTACCGTTTGTGATAATGCAAAAGAGATTTGTCCTATTTTCCCAAAGGCTAAGCAAATAATTCATCATAGTTTTATTGATCCTGCAGATGCTAAAGGAACTGCAGAGGATCAGTTAAAAGTCTATGTTGAAGTTAGAAATCAGTTAAGAGATTATTTTAATACTTTTACAGAGAATAATTTAGCTAATAAGTAAACTCAGCTGAATAATTTGAGACGTTACCGATATTATCAACTACCTTTAAAGTAAAAGTATGTTCCCCTTTACTTATATTTTGTTCAATGTCAAAGCGTAAAAGATTGTTTTTATAATCATAGTCCATGAGTATCCATTTGCCATCAATTTCACCTCTATAAGACTTTATTCCGCTTTCTTTATCTTTAATCTTTAATTTGATGGTTGTTTGTGTATTGAATTTTTTTCCTGGAAAAATATTTAGGCCCCTTATCTCAGGTTTTGTGGTATCAGCAATAATACAGAAATCTCCAAATTCTCTAGTTTTGGTTTTTAAAAAACCATTAACCCAATCTCCTCCAATGTACCAAAAGTTTCCTTTCATATTTGTAGTAGCTATATAAGTTTTACTTATTAGTTTGTCAGGAACATTTGCTTTAATCGATAGCGTATATTTTTTATGTACAGGTACTGTGTTGTTATGTACATGATGTACTAAGCCAAAAACACCTTCTACTGAATCTGTAGTATTGTAACGAAACTTTAAAGGTTCATAAAGGGAGTTTGGGTGCATGTATAATTTAAAATCAGTAGCATTAAACATGTTGGGCTTTTTTAGTTTAAAAGAGGTGGTAATTGTATCTTTAGGCAAGGGACATCTCATTAAAAAGGGATCATTTGTTGATTTTACTTGAAAACGAATATTTGATGTATTGTTATAGAAATCACTTACCTCTATATTAATTTGATGCGTTAAAGTATCATTAAAGTTAATGATTCCATTATTAATTAAGTTACTGTAATTTTTTAGTTTGTTGTTTGGTAATTTATAGCATCTATGGTATTTATTTTTGCTTTCTTGTTTTTCACAATAATCCATGTGAGCATTTATGTATCTTGTAGTATTAAAGTCTAATTCATCAGCCTTAAACTCATAGTGTGTATTACTGTCAATAGAAAGTTTAATTGAGTAAACTCCGTTTTTATTATAAGCATTGTTTGATTTGTCATAAGTAAATATTCCTAAAGCAAAATTCCCATTTATTGTGGGTGTTTCATTAATTGTATGCGTATTATTTCTTTTGCTAATAGTGTAGATCTTACTTTTATTATAGCCATTAATTAAAGTGGTGTCAAAAGCATATACTTTTAAATTTCTTAGAATTGGAGTAATATCATCATAAATTTTAAATCCAAATTGTAAAGGGTTAATTGGTCTCTCACTTTTTGTATCTCTGATTTCAAAATGTAAGTGAGCTCCAGAACTGCCACCACTATTTCCTGATAGCGCAATAATTTCTCCTTGGGTAATTAATAAAGCATCTTTATTTGGAAAGAAGTTGATCTCAAAACGTTCTTTTTTGTAATGTTCTTTTTTTACGAAATCATTAATTTTTGAGCTAAATTTTTTCAAATGAGCATAAACAGAGGTGTGACCTGTTTGTGGATGTGTTATGTAAATTGCTTTGCCATATCCCCAAGTTGAAACTTTAATTCTGGATACATATCCATTAGCTATTGCTCTAACTTTTTGTCCTTCAACTCCTTCAGTTTTTATATCAATACCAGCATGAAAATGATTGCTTCTTAGCTCCCCAAAAGTTCCAGAAAGCAACATCTCAAAATCAAGAGGTGGCACGTAGATTTGTGCTAACACATTTTGATTTATTAAGAGAATAATTATCAGTAAGAAAGATTTGAAAAAATACATTTAAATGTTTTAAATTATGATTGGCAAAAAAGTTTAGCAAATATAACATCAAAAAAGTGTTATTATTATATTTAAAATATTTAAGTTTGTAACAATTATGTTAATGTGAAAACGATTATAAATAGTATAGAACTTAAGGTTGGAAAATTGCTTGCAAAATACAATCAACTTCAACTTGAAAAATCAGATTTGCAAAAAAAACATAATGCTTTAAATGCAACGTTAGAAGAGCAAGAAAAACAAATTTTAGCTTTGCAAAATAAAGTAAAACTCATGAATATCTCTAAATCAGTTGATACAACTAAGGAGGATGTAAAAGCAACAAGATTAAAGATTAATGAGTATGTACGGGAGATAGATAAATGTATTGCATTATTAAATAAATAGATTCAAAGTGGGAGAAAAATTATCAATTAAGCTACATATTGCTAATAGAATTTACCCTATGAAGATTGAGCGTAAATCGGAAGAATACATCAGAAATGCTGTCAAAGAAATTAAAGGCAGACTTAAGTTTTATGAAGAAAATTACGCTATTAAGGATAAACAAGATCTGCTTGCTATGTGTCTTATAGAATATGCTTCAAAATTTGAGTCTGTTAATAATACAAATATTATTGAAGATGATGGTTTAACGGAAAAGTTAAATGAAATTGAAGCAATATTAGATAGCAATATTTAAATAGTTCTTTTAAAATAATATTATCCCGTATTAATATTTTTGTTAAACTCAACACTTAAAGTATTGGGGTTTGACTCAAGAGATTAAAAACAGGCCTCGACCCTTTGGGTTCTCAATTGAGACAGTGGAAGTTTGCAATATTTTGGCATCCCTATTCATGTTCTTTGGAGTTTTTCAGTCATTAATACGGGTTTTTTTTAAAATAAAAAATGGATATAATAACAATAATAGTAGGGATAATTGGATTGACTTTTGGTGGTGGAATTGCATTTTTGCTAATTAATAGGTTAAATTTGCGTAAAGCTAATTTGATTATTGAAGATGCAAAGAAGGAAGCTGAACAAATAAGAAAGGAGAAGCTTTTACAAGCAAAGGAAAAGTTTATTGAGCTAAAAGCAGAACATGAAAAAGATATTAACAGAAAAAATAATGATATCAGTAAGGCTAACCAAAGAGTATCTCAAAAAGAGAATACACTTAACCAAAAGCTTGAGGAAGTTAATAGAAAGGATGCTGCTTTTAAAACCTTAAATGCTGAAATCGATCAGCGAAAAGTTGTTTTAGATAAAAGACAAGCCGACTTAGATAAATCACATAAAAAACAGGTGGAACAATTAGAAAAAATATCAAATCTTTCAGCGGATGAAGCTAAAAAACAATTAGTTGAATCTTTACAAGATGAAGCCAAAACTGATGCTTTAGGAATTATTCAGAATACAATTGAGGAAGCAAAACTTACTGCAAAACAAGAAGCTAAGAAGATTGTTATTCAGACTATTCAAAGGATCGCAACTGAAGAGGCTGTGGAGAATGCTGTATCAGTTTTTAATATTGATAATGATGCAGTAAAAGGTAGAATTATTGGTAGAGAAGGGAGAAATATTAGAGCTATTGAAGCTGCAACAGGTGTTGATATTGTGGTTGATGATACTCCTGGTGCTATTGTCCTTTCTTGTTTTGATTCTGTTAGAAGGGAGATTGCTCGTTTATCACTTCATAAGCTAGTTACAGATGGCAGAATTCATCCTGCAAGAATTGAGGAAGTTGTGAAAAAGACAAGATCTGAAATTGATGATGAGATTATTCAAATTGGTAAAAAAACTACTATTGATTTAGGAATACATGGTTTGCATCCTGAACTTATTAAAATGGTTGGGAGAATGCGTTATCGTTCTTCATATGGGCAGAATTTATTACAACACTCTCGTGAAACAGCTAATATGTGTGCTACTATGGCTGCTGAGCTTGGCTTGAATACTCAGTATGCTAAAAGAGCAGGGTTACTTCACGATATAGGAAAAGTGTCTCCTGATGATGCTGAAACTCCACATGCTATTATTGGTATGCAGTTAGCTGAGAAGTATGGCGAAAAATTAGAGATATGTAATGCAATTGGAGCTCATCATGACGAGGTAGAGATGACATCCTTAATCTCACCATTAGTTCAAGTTTGTGATGGAGTTTCTGGAGCAAGACCTGGAGCAAGAAGAGCAATGACTGATGAATATATTAAAAGAATTAAGCAACTAGAAGAAACTGCAATTTCATATCCTGGTGTATTACAATCTTATGCTATACAAGCAGGAAGAGAGTTAAGAGTTGTAGTTGAGAGTGAAAAAGTTACTGATGAAGTTGCTTCAAAATTAGCTTTTCAGATCTCTGATAAGATCCAAAATGAGATGACTTACCCAGGCCAAGTAAAGGTTACGGTCATTAGAGAAACAAGAGCTATTAGTTACGCTAAATAACTTTGGTTACAATATAAGAAAACCCTACTTATGTGTGGCTTTTTGTTTTATATCAGCATTTATTTACAGTGAAATAATTTCAAAATCTACTTCAAGATTTTCTACCCATTGGTTGGTTTCTTCTTTATTCTCATATGGACCAATAAAGACTTTGTATAATTTTTTAGTGCTATTTGATTTATTTGGAAGATAGAAATAATCAGTTTTAAATCCTTTAACTTTTAAATCATTTACCATAGCCTTAGCTGCGTTTTCATCTTCAAATGTGCCTGCAATTGCAATATTATCTTGTCCTTCAAAATTTAAATTATATTTTAATGTTTTTTCTGCTACATCTATTTCTTTTATATCAGTTTTTTCTGATTTTAATGAGTTAGAATCAATTAATTTGATCTCATTCTTGTAAGCATAAAAAGCGCCATATCCAATTCCAATAATAATAATAATATATGTTAACCATTTGAATGATATTGGAGTTTTCCCTTTCTGAGGATCTTCAATTTCAGAGGTAGTAACTTCAGTTTCTTTTTCTTCTGCTTGTCTTGGTGTTGAAGGAGTGTCTTTTTTTTGTTTAATCTGAGCTAATCGTTCTTGTAGAATTCTTAATTTTTCATCATTTGTTTTATCACTCATAGTATTAATATAGATTTGAACGCAAATATATTATTTTAATTAATGTTTCTTAGGCATAAATCAAAAATTTCTGATAAACTAATATTAGCGGCTTTTAATTGTTTTGGAATGATGCTTTCTTCAGATAATCCTGGTATTGTATTTATTTCAATAATATATGGCTTGTTATTTTGAATAATAAAATCAATTCTACAGATCCCAGAAAGACTCATCTTTTTATAGATATCAATTGTAGTTTTTTGAATCTCTGAAGTTAGCTGATCGTTTATTTTTGCAGGGGTTATTTCTTGTGATTTTCCTTCATATTTTGCTTCATAATCAAAGAAATCATTTTCACTTATAATTTCAGTAATAGGGAGAGAAGTTATTTGTTCCCCATCAAAATATACACCGCAACTTACTTCTGTGCCATTAATAAAACTCTCGATAATTACTTTATTATCATGAGAGAAGGCCTTTTTAATAGCTTTTGATAAATCAGCTTTTTTTGTAACTTTTGAAATTCCATAACTTGAGCCAGAGCCATTTGGTTTTACAAAGAAAGGAAGCCCTACTTTATTAATAATTGCACTTTCTGAAACCTTTTTATTTGAGCAAATTATAATAGAATTTGCACATCTAAATCCAAGCTTCTTGAGTGTGTTGTTACATTCAAATTTGTCAAATATTAAAGCTGAAACTTCAGCATTGCATGAAGTGTAAGGTAAATTTATATTGTCAAAATAATCTTGTATTAGACCATTTTCTGCTGGCGAACCATGCAAAGCAATAAATATTTTATCAAACTTGATTTTCGTATTATCCTTAATATACGAGAAGTCAGAAGTATTTAATTCTTGATTGTTAATTGTATATTTTCCATTCTTTAAGTGTACAATGACACCATTGTATTTAGTATTGTCTAAATGTTTGAGAACAGTATTTGCGCTTAATAACGAGATGTTATATTCTGCTGAATCTCCCCCTGTTAAAATTGCTATTTCTTCCATTGGATTTTTACTACAACAAATTTAAACTATTTTTATTGTTTCTCAAAGACTGTCCTTTCATAATTTTTATATTTGTAAACCGTTAGATTACAATAAATGTTTAAAATCATAAAAGATAAAAGTTTGTATAGAAATTTACTTTTTGCAGTAATAACTCTTATTTTGTTGTTTATAGTTTGGTTAAAATATTTAGATATTTATACAAATCATAATGATTTTATTAAGGTGCCTAATTTTAATGATGTACACCTTACAAAACTAGATTCTTTAGTAGATTCTCATTCTTTGAGATATGAGATTATTGATTCTATTTTTGATAAATCAAATAAAAAAGGCGTGGTGGTTAATCAGAACCCTTTAGCATATACTGATGTGAAAAAGAATAGAAAAATTTATTTAACGATTAATTCTTTAAAGGCTAGGAAGGTGAATTTTCCTAATATATTTGATTTAACATTACGGCAAGCTGTTAGCAAACTTCAAAAGAATCACTTGAAGGTTGGAAAATTAGAATATCAACCTGATATTGCGACAAATAAAGTGTTGGATTTTAAAGTAAATGGAATGGCGATTGAAATTGGACAAGAGTTATATTATGGAACTATTATTGATTTAGTAGTTGGTCAAGGCCTTAGTGATGAAAAAGTTGTAGTTCCTAATCTTATTGGATTATCTAGGGTAGAGGCAAATATTATTCTTAAATCAACATCTTTAAATGTTGGGTTAGAGTATTTTAATAATGTAATTTCTGATTCAAATTATGCAATTATTTACAAACAATATCCTCAAGCAATTGAGAGTAAAGAGATAAGTATAGGCTCATCAATAGATTTGTATTTTGAACTTCCAAAAAGAGATCCATTATAATGAAAAAGTATTTTGTTATCTATTTTATTTCTGTTACTAGTTTATTAAGTGGTCAAGAGGTTATCTCGAATCTGATTTCAAATCCTCTTTTATTAAACAATAAATTTGTAAGTAATTTAAATAAGTCGTCTGTAAGTTTGCCATTTGTTGATGATTTCTCTTATGATTCACCAATAGTAAATCCTGATTTGTGGGAGCAGAGTAGTGTGTTTGTAAATAGGACTTATCCTATAAACCCACCAACTATTGGTGTTGTCACTTTTGATGGTATGAATGAAAAAGGGCTAGCAAGAGATCTTTTGCCATCTAGCGCTTCAGAACCTTCTGATACACTTTTATCAAAAGAAATGGACTTATCAGGTTTAAACTCTGCTTATTTTATGTTTTATTTTCAAGGACAAGGTAGGGGAGATGCACCAGAATTACAAGACAAACTTGTTTTAGAATTCTTTAATGACACTTTAGGATGGGAGCAAATTTGGTCATCAAATGATACAATAGTTCAAGAATTTAAAAAGGTTGTGGAAGTGATTGATGAATCTAGGTTTCTGCATGATTCTTTTAAATTTAGATTTAGGAATTACGCTACAATTTCTGGTAATTTTGATCATTGGCATCTTGATTATATCAAAATAGATGAATTGTTAAGTACTACAGATACAAGTGAGTTAAATGATGTCTCATTTGTGTATAGTTCACCATCTTTTTTAAAACGATATTCTGCAATGCCTTGGACTCATTTTAAAGATGATATGACCTATGAATTAAAAGATTCTATAGATATTCTTTTAAGAAATAATGATGCGAGTATTAATGTTGATTATCACTTTATAGTTTATGAAAATAACAATCAGATTTTTCATTATCCAACCATGGGAATGAGTCGAAATGTATCCGTTTTAGATTATGATACAATAGGAAATTATTCATTTTTGAATCCTCCAATTGATATTCAGAGTAATGTTTTAAACTCTTCTCATCCTGAAAGCGCTACTTTTGTTGTCCAAAATATTATTGGGACGGCTCCATTTGATAATAAGTTAAATGACACGTTATACCATACTCAAAATTTTCATTCTCACTTTGCTTATGATGATGGCACAGCTGAATCTGCTTATGGAATAAATATAAATGGTGCAAAATTAGCTTATGAATTTAAATTAAATCGCCCGGATACTCTAAGAGCAGTTCAAATGTATTTTCCTCAGATGTTAGATTCTGTAAATCATATTTCTTTTAGATTAACAATTTGGAATAGTATATATGGATCAGAAAATATAATTTATCAGCAAGTTGTTTATCCTGTACATACAGAAGATGGTAGTTATCATACCTATTATTTAGATTCTCTTTTTCAAATTGCAGGAACTTTTTATGTGGGTTGGGAGCAAACAACTAATGACTTGTTAAATGTTGGGTTAGATAAAAATAATGAAGCAAATAATTATATGTTTTATAATGTAGGTGCTGGTTGGAATATGTCATCATATCCAGGAAGCTGGATGATACGACCGCTGCTAAGTATGAATGAGATGCTGTCAGGCGTAATAAATATCAATACTAAATTTAAAGTTTATCCAAATCCAGCTATATCAGAGCTATTTATTGAAACATCTACTCAAAATAATATTATCTCAATTTATTCTTTGCAAGGGATGTTAGTTGGGAGGACTTTTGCAAATTCTAATGAGATAAAAATAAATATTAATCATTTGTCATCAGGAATATATTTTGTAGAGTTATTAAATGATCAGGTTAAAAAATATCAAAAAATTATTGTGAGATAATGAGTGAAAAGCAAGAATTTGAACATTATAAATTTGTTGCTGATAAAGGACAAAATCCATTAAGAGTAGATCGGTTTTTATTAAACTTTATAGAGTTTGCTACAAGAAATAAGATTCAAAACTCAATAAAAGCTGGAAATGTTAGAGTAAATGATAATATTGTAAAAACAAATTACAAGGTAAAAGCAGAGGATGTGGTTACTGTATTGTTAGATTATCCTAAGGAAAAACATGAATTACTGCCGCAAGATATTCCTTTAAATATTATTTATGAGGATGAAGATTTACTGATTGTAAATAAAGAAGCTGGCATGGTTGTGCACCCTGGTTTTGGTAATCCTGATGGAACTTTAGTCAATGCTGTAGCTTTTCATGTTAATAATTTACCAAATATGGGAGAGGAAGATCGCCCAGGATTAGTTCACAGGATAGATAAAAATACTTCAGGAATACTTGTAATTGCCAAAACTGAACGAGCAATGACTGATTTGGCTAAGAAGTTTGCTGATAGAGATTTAAACAGGAAGTATATTGCTTTGGTTTGGGGTGATCTAAAAGAGAATGAAGGTACAATAACTGGTCATATTGGCAGAAATTTGAAGAATAGAAAGGTGATGGATGTTTTCCCTGATGGAGAATATGGCAAGCATGCTGTTTCGCATTATAAAGTATTGGAAAGATTTGGATATACAACTTTAATTGAATGTAAGTTGGAAACTGGAAGAACTCATCAAATCAGAGCTCATTTTAAACATATTGGTCATCCGCTTTTTAATGATGACGAGTATGGTGGAGATGCAATTTTAAAAGGAACTACTTTTACAAAATACAAGCAGTTTGTGCAAAATTGTTTTAAAATTTGTGACAGGCAAGCACTTCATGCTAAATCATTAGGGTTTGTACATCCTACTATAAAAAAAGAAATGTTTTTTGATTCTGAACTAGCAGAAGATATGGAGCAATTAATTGAGAAGTGGCGCAAGTACGCCACGCATCAATCTCTTTAATATTTTTTAATTGTATTGTAAAGTGTATCTCTTTGAATTGGATCTCTTCCTACATCTTTAATTAATTTAATAATATCTTCAGTAGTCATTGCAGGATTTTGATCCTCTACTCCTGCCATAGAATAGATTTTTGTAGTATCATCAATTGTTCCATCAATGTCATCTACTCCGAAAGCTAATAAGTTTTGGGTTGCCTTTTTACCGATCATTGGCCAGTAGGCTTTTAAGTGATTAAAATTATCCAGAAATATTCTAGAAAATGCATATAATCTCATATCATTAACTGCGCTTCCTTCATCAATATGCGACATTTGATTGTTTGCATTTCTGTACTTTAAAGGGATAAAAGTATTGAAACCACCAGTTTTATCTTGTAGTTCTCTTAATCTACTTAAATGATCAATTATATGAGTAGGTTTTTCAATATGGCCATACAGAATTGTTGCATTGGAGGGCATCCCTAATTTATGTGCTGTTTCATGAATTTCTAACCAAGTTTCACTATTACATTTGTCAGCACAAATTTCACTTCTAATATCTTCATCAAATATTTCTGCCCCGCCACCTGGTAAAGAGTCTTGCCCAGCATTTTTTAGCATTTGCAAGCCCTCTTTATAACTTACTTTTGCTTTTCTGCACATATATTCAAGTTCAACTGCAGTAAATGCTTTTATGTGTATGTCAGGGCGCATTTCTTTTATTTTTTGAATAAGTTTAATAAAATAATGGAGTCCCATTTCAGGATGAACTCCACCAACTAGATGTACTTCAGTAATACCTTTATCATCATAAGCTTTAAGTTTTTCAATCATCTCATCAATAGTGAATTTCCAAGCTTCTACTTTTTTACTTAATTTTCTAGAGTAGGAGCAAAATTTACAATCAAACACACAAATGTTAGTTGGCTCAATATGTATGTTTTTATTAAAGAATGTTTTATTGCCATTCTTCTGTTTTCTAATTGCATTTGCTAAACTACCTAAAAGTGGGAGAGAAGCTTCAGTATAAAGCAAGACTCCCTCCTCTTCAGAAATTCTATTTTCATTAATTATTTTTGTAACAATTGACTGTAAGTTTGCAGCAACAGAATGAATAGTTAATGATGTATTAAGCATTATTTTGAAAGGATGATCTTCTTAGTAATTATATTTTTATCTGTACTAATATGAATAAAGTAAACGCCATTTCTAAGCTGACTTATATCTAGTAGATTGTTATTTATTTTAGCATTTGAGATAACTTCTTTACCAATAATATTATAAATTGAAATACTATTATATGGTGAAGACGAGCTAATAAATAGATTGCCTTTTGAAGGATTTGGGTAGATATATAAGCTGCTTTGTGGATTATCATTTATACCAACTGATCCACTACAATTTACAGTTACTGTTGAGTTTTGCCAAAGATCTCTCCTCCCTCCTTGGTTTGTTGAAGCATTTAATGTTCCTATTATCGCATCTACTTGTCCTTCAGAGAACATCCATGTATTTAAAGCATATGACATATAATTCTCGTCCATATCAAGCAAATTATTGCTAAAACCATAATTTAAATCATTACAGGTATTATTATTTGTATTACTATTAACATTTCCCCAATAAATGCCATCAGTAGCTGGAGTATCATCAACATTGCCAGCATCTCTATCACAACAAATTGTATTTCCATTATTATCTAAGCAGCTGAAAGAAGGCCAGTTTTCTTCAGAGAAAGTATGATTTAGTCCTAAATAATGTCCTATTTCATGTGTTGCTGTTCTTCCATCGCTTGAAGAACTTGCACCTCCTGTTGTTCCAAAAAATTGATAATCTACAACTAGTCCATCTTTCCAGGACTGGTTATTATTTCCTTGTAATCCAGGAAGATATGCATACCCAAGAGTCTGTCCGCCACCAGAGTTTGTTAGGTTGCAAACCCATACATTAAGGTATTTTAATGGGTCCCAATTATCTATTCCACCTTGAGATGTTAATTTCATAAAATTAGACTCATTATTGTCATCAGCATCCCAACTTGTTTTTGAAGTAGGTGTTCTAGTAATTCCTGTTGTTGAATTTCCGTCTGGATCAATAGTAGCAAGACAAAATTTAAGTTGAGGATTACCAGCATAATTAATAAAAGTACTTCTTGGCGGATTAGGAAACTCAGGATTTGTTTTGCTATAATCTTCATTTAAGATTCGTAATTGATCTTCAATTTGTTCATTTGATATATTTGTTCCAGAGCCAATGTTCGCATGAGAATTTCTATGTACAACATGAACAACAATTGGAATTGTAATAATTGATTGTTTATTATTATCACTTTTGTTTTCTTGATGATAACTAATGAGATTCTGTCTCATTAATGCATATTCTGGATTCTTTTTTAATGCTTCTAGTGTAATCCTATTAGTAATGCATTTTTTTGGATTTACTTGAGCAAAGATTAAATTGCTTGCTATAGCTAGAATTGTTAGAGTTAATATTTTTCTCATTTTGAAATTTCTGAATTGGCTTGCAAATATAGGTTTTAGAAATTTATAAAGATAAGAATCTTATTTATTTACTAATAAAGTTATCATCAGATAATGTTTTTAAAAAAGCAATTAAATCCTGTTTTTCCTGATTGGTTAGTTGCAGCCCAATTCCTAACTTTTTCATAAGCGGATCTACAGTTGAGGAATAATTACCTCCTGAGTTATAATGTTCTATAACTTCTTCAATACTAGAGAATCTTCCATCATGCATATAGGGAGCAGAAAACTCAATGTTTCTTAAAGTTGGAGTTTTAAATTTTCCATTATCAGAAGCATTCCCTGTAACTTTTCCTAGGCCTAAATCGAGAAATGGCTCGATATCTAATCCATTATTATGAAAGCTATTATCCATAAACATTTGAGTGCCATGGCAATGAAAACAATCTCCTTTTTCAGAGTTAAATATTGCGTATCCGCTAAATTCGGAGGGGGTTAACAGTTCTTCCCCACGTAAATATTTATCAAATTTACTATTTACTGATATAAGAGTTCTTTCAAATTGTGCAATTGCCATTACTACATGTGTTGAATCGATATAATCAATATTAAAAGCTTCTTTGAAAAGCTGAATATATTCAGCGTTTGCATTTAATTTATTTTCAACATTGGGCCAAGTGTCATGCATCTCAATAGGATTAACAACTGGCTCAAATGCTTGTTTTTCTAATGTTGCAGCACTACCATCCCAATTTAAACTATTATTCCATCCTATATTTATTAATGCAGATGCATTTCTGAATCCTTGGATATTATCAATGCCTGTACTAAATTGATTAGGGTCAGAAAAAGAAGAAACTTGTTGATGGCAATTTATACAAGCTTGCGTGTTATCAGCACTTAGAATTGGATCTTTAAATAAACGTTCTCCTAAAGCCACTCCTTCAACTGTCATTGGATTATTGGATGGGATATTCATATTGGGAAACCCAGTTGGAGTTTGAATTATAAATGGAGTAGGACTAAAATAATTACAACTTCCATTATCAATAATTGCATTAGGATTATAGTTTGTAGCAATATCATCAGTACAACCACTTAGAGGTGCTAAATCTTTTTTGCAAGCAAGAGCAAGAAGCAAAAGCATTCCTAAAAGAGTATAACTACTTGATTTCATAGTGTTTTTACTAATCAATGATTTAATAATATACTGAGAATACATCTTCAATTCCATTGGCTTGCAATATAGTCTGACTATTAAGGTCCCCCATAATTCCATCTGTAGTGAAATTCAATATCTCTGGGCTGTGATACCAATTAGTTATTTCCATATTAATATAAATGTCACGAATATTGTTTGTTGTATTTATTTCTAATGGGAAGGTCTTGTTAAATGAAAAATCTATACCATTTGTGCCTCCAGTATGTGTCGCATAACCATTAAATACAGTATTGAAATCTCCTTCTAATTGCATGTAGTGATATCCTCCTCCTAAAAGTTCTGGCCAAGAAAATGATGGAAAGAAGTTCTCATTTAGAAATAAATTAGTAACATTTTTACTGGAATTTAATCCCATAGTAAAGGATATAGAAGTATAGTTCTCATTAACTATTTCTGGGATGTTGAGTGTTAGGGTTGAATCTACAGAGATGTCAATAAAATGCACTTCATCTAATAGAGTGTTTGTCCCATTATCTGTATGCAGGGTAATATCTGAAATTAGATATCGTACTGTTTGCACACTATAATTATCATTTGCTTGATTTGTATAGATCATACTATCCAGAATTAATGGGCTTGCATTTACGGTTTGTGTAAAATGAATATATAAATTAGTTATAGGTGCATAATTACAACTGCCATTATTTATAGTAGCTTCACTATTATAGTTTAGAGCGGAAGGATCCATGCATCCTTCTTCTTTTTTACATGAGAAGAAAAGTAGAGTTATAATTAAAATTGATAAGTATTTATTCATAATTTTTATTTAATGCAAATTTAGGGATTTTATTAATATGAAGAATTGCTTTATGTTAGATTATAAATTCAAGATTAGGGATGCAACTTCTGTTTATAAATAGCTAATTTTTTATTTTATTTTATTGATAAAATAATCATCTTTGCTTTTGATGTTGACTATCCAAAAATATATTGATGTTATTCTTCCTTTACCATTAACAGGCACTTTTACTTATTGTACAGATGAAGATGACTTATTAGTGGGGCAGAGGGTAGTTGTGCAATTTGGAGTCAGAAAGTTATATACAGCAGTAGTAAAGTGTATTCATTATAAAAAACCTATTGATTATGTAGCAAAACCTTTATTAGCAATATTGGATGAAGCCCCAGTTGTAAATCTTATTCAACTTAAATTTTGGGATTGGATTGCAGATTATTATATGTGTAACTTGGGTGATGTAATGAATGCTGCTTTGCCTTCTTCTTTTAGGCTTGCTAGTGAATCTAAGATTATTATTCATCCAGATTTTGATGGAGATTTAGCTCATTTAAAAGAGAATGAGATGAGTTTGATAAATGTATTAACTTATCAAGAGGAATTAAAAATATCAGAAGTCTCAAAGATTATTGACATTAAAAGTGTTTTCTCTTTTATCAATAATCTGATAAGCAAAGAAATTGTGCAAATAAAAGAGGATTTGCATGATAAATATAAAGAGAAAAAAATAAGGGTAGTAAGATTTATTGCTGCTAATGATTTGCTTAACAATATAAAGCTAACTAAAAAGCAAAGTTCTTTTGTTGATGCATATTTAACTTTAAAAGAACTTTACCCTAAGAAGCAATACAAAGTCTCAGGTCTTTTGAAAAAGACAGGATATAGTAGAGGAATTCTGAATACTTTAATTGACAAGAAGATCTTTGTAATTGAGGAACATAATATTAGCAGATTATTAAAGATACCTAAAAAACCAATTTTAGATAAAAATCTGGCAGATTTTCAGCAACAAGCATTGAATGGAATAAAAACATCATTTGCTGAGAAAGATGTTTGCCTTTTACATGGAGTTACTTCATCAGGAAAGACGGAATTATATATAAAATTAATAGAAGAGCAATTAGATAAAGGTAAACAAGTACTTTATTTGTTGCCTGAAATTGCCCTAACAACTCAAATTATAAATAGATTAAGGAAACATTTTGGGGATAAAGTTGGAGTTACACATTCGCATCTTAATAATTCTGAAAGGATAGAGGTATGGAAAGCTGTACAAGAGAAAGATAGTAATGGTATTCAATACCCAATTATGCTAGGAGCAAGATCTTCACTTTTTTTACCTTTTGATAGTTTAGGACTAATAATTGTTGATGAGGAGCACGATCCTTCATTTAAACAACATCAACCAGCACCAAGATATCATGCTAGGGATGCTGCTATTTATTTAGCACATTTACACAAAGCAAAAGTACTTTTAGGTTCAGCTACTCCCTGTGTGGAGAGTTATTACAATGCCATAAAAGAAAAATATTCTTTAGTAAATATGCAAAGTAGATTTGCTGATATTGCAATGCCAGAGATCCAGACAATTGATATACGAAAAGCACACTTAAAAAAGCAAATGACGCATCAATTTGCTCCTGATATGTTAAGTAGTATTAAACAAGCATTGGAGGCAGGAAAACAAGTAATATTGTTTCAAAACAGGAGAGGATATTCTCCTGTTATGAGTTGTGGAACTTGTGCTTTTACCGTTAGTTGTAATAGTTGTGATGTCAGTTTGACTTATCACAAGTGGAACAATCAACTAAAATGTCATTATTGTGGCAATACTGATACTGTTCCTGATAACTGCCCATCATGCTCTTCAAATAATTTTAGTGATAAAGGTTTTGGAACTGAACAAATAGAGGAAAGTTTACAGGGCTTGTTTCCAGATTTTGTAACTAAGCGAATGGATTATGATACCACTAGGGGAAAAAATGCACATCAGCAAATAATTACTGATTTTGAACAGGGAAGAACTGATATTCTGGTAGGAACACAAATGGTCGCCAAAGGATTGGATTTTGATAATGTGGCATTGGTAGGAATTTTGAATGCAGATAATATGCTCTACTTCCCTGATTTTAGAGCGTACGAAAGGGCATTTCAATTAATGATGCAAGTATCAGGAAGGGCAGGACGTAAAGGAGAACAAGGTAAGGTTCTTATACAAACCTATGATATTGATCATGAAATGTTTGGCTTATTAAAAGCAAATGATTATTTGACCTTTGTTAAAAAACAAATTGAAGAAAGAAAACTTTTTAATTACCCCCCTTACAACCGACTTATAGGAGTTACCTTAAAACATAAAAACCAAAGAAGATTGGATATTGCAGCTGATAGTTTAGTTATCTTATTAAGAAAAAGTTTTGGCAACAGAGTATTAGGACCAGAATACCCTGCTATTTCAAGGATACGGAATTATTATCACAAAAATATACTGTTAAAGATTGAGCAAGGAGGTTCAATTATTGAGGC